>CAIZGQ010000410.1 GCA_903932565.1 uncultured Hyphomicrobiales bacterium | reverse complement strand
TCGAGCAGATGATCCGTGTGGCGGCAGGCGAGCCGCTGAGCCTGCAACAGAAAGATGTGAAGCTCACGGTCTGGGCCGTCGAAAGCCGAATTTATGCCGAAGACCCGACCCGCAACTTCCTGCCGTCCACCGGGCGTCTTGTGACCTATCGCCCACCCGCCGAAGGGCATCATGATGGTGTCACTTTACGCAATGACACGGGCGTGTTCGAGGGCGGCGAAATCTCGATCTATTATGATCCGATGATCGCAAAGCTCGTGACCCACGCGGGCGACCGCTTGACTGCGATTGAAGCGCAGGCCCGCGCGCTGGACGAATTTGTGATTGATGGCATTCGCCACAACATCCCCTTTCTGTCCTCGCTCATGCAGCACCAGCGCTGGAAGGACGGACATCTGTCCACCGGCTTTATTGCGGAAGAATATCCCGACGGCTTTGCGCCGCTCGTGGCAGAGGGTGAAACAAAGCACGTGCTGGCCGCTGTTGCCGCCGCCGTTGATCACGTGATGAATGAGCGCAAGCGCCAGATCTCCGGCCAATTGTCGAGCACACGGCCTGTGACTTTCGCTCGCGAGCGCACGGTGCATCTTGGCAAGCAGGCAATTCAGGTGAGTGTGGAGGAGGGCGATGCGGCCCTCATCGTCAGCTTTGATGAAAACGAGGGCCATCGCCACCATCTGGAGGCAGATTGGCAGCCGGGTGATCCGGTCTGGCGCGGCACAATCGATGGCGACATGACAGCAGTCCAGGTGCGCCCCATTCTCAATGGGTTCCAGCTCGCCCATGCCGGCGTGACCGTCGAGGCGCGCGTTTACACCCGGCGTGAGGCTGAACTGGTCGCGCTGATGCCCGAGAAAAAAGTGCCGGATACGTCAAAGGTCCTGCTCTGCCCCATGCCGGGCCTCGTGAAACAGCTGCTGGTCACACAAGGCCAGGAGGTCAAGGCAGGCGAAGCCCTGGCCATGGTGGAAGCCATGAAGATGGAGAACGTGCTACGTGCCGAGCGTGACGTGACCGTGAAAAAGATCAACGCCAAGGAGGGCGACAGCCTTGCAGTTGATGCCGTGATCATGGAATTTGAATAGCGATCGGAAACCCGATCGTCGGATCGGGACCCTGACGTGAGCGACCAGCAGCAAAGTTCATCCAATACACGCGCGCGCATGTTCCGCATTGGGGACAGGCAAGTCCTGACACGCGGGCTCTCCGTGACATTCTGGGGCGATTTTTATCACAATTGCATGATTGTCAGCTGGCCCGTGTTCTTTGCGGGCTATCTCGCTTTTTTCCTGAGCAGCAATTGCGTCTTTGCGATTCTGTATTTGCTGGGCACCGACCCAATTGCCAATGCGCGCCCGTGGTCGTTGGATCTTTTCTTCTTCTCCATTGGACCTTGGCGACGGTTGGCTATGGCGACATGCACCCGCAGTCGACCTATGCGCATGTCATTGCGACCGTTGAAATCTTCTTTGGCTTGTCGATGCTGGCAGTTGTCACCGGCCTCGTATTCCAACGATTTGCGCGGCCCCGCGCGCGCATCCTGTTTGCTCAAAAGCTGCTGATGACACAGCACGAAGGCAAACCGACCTTCATGGTGCGCATGGCCAACGAGCGTCATAACGCCATCAGCAACGCCACCGCAAAACTCTGGTATCTGCGCGCTGAAGTTTCAGCCGAAGGGCAACATTATCGGCGCTTTCATACACTGCGGCTGGATCGCGAACAAAGCCCGATCTTCTCATTAAGCTGGACGCTGTTTCACGTCATCGACGAGCAGAGCCTGCTGTGGAATATGACAGCGGCTGATTTCGAAGCGGTCGACGCCTCGTTTCTGCTGACAGTCACAGGCCATGATGAAACGTCTGGCCAGGATGTGCATGTCCGCCAAGCCTATACCTATCAGGATATCGTCTGGAATCATCGCTATCTTGATATTCTGGGCCCCAACGAAGCCGGCGTGCTGGAGTTGGATTATACGCGCTTCCATATGACGGAAGCATTGCCGGACCGGCAGGTTGACGTGCATGCTGCCTCAGTCACAGCCTGATCGCGAAGCCCGGCTTTATCGCTGGACGATCTCCGCCATCGCGTTATTCGTGCTGGCGCTCGCCAGTGTTGAGGTCGTCGCCGCACTGCGCGTTGATTCACGCTTTTTGCTGCGGGACGGGCTCGAATGGGGCTACGACGTTTTGATCTTCGGCATTGCCGCGCTGAGCTTCAATCGCGGCCCGCGGATCGAACGTCTCGCCGGGTTTGCGCTGGCGTTCATTCTGCTCATGGCGGGATTGCAAACCGCGTTTCAGATCTGGCTAACGCTTGTGCGGCCTCCAGAGATCGAGATTGAAGCCGTTACCATTTCGGCTGCATTGATTGTGGTCGAAGGCTGGCTTGTGGTTCTGGCACTGCGCCGGTTTCGGCACTCGCACAATCCAGTTATTGAGGCGACATGGCTCTCGTCGCGCAATGATGCCATCACCGGTTCTCTTTATGCGTTGCTGACGCTGGCTGCGCGCCTTGCGCCCATGACATGGCCACAACTTGGCGTTGACGCGCTCACGGTGTTTCTGTGCCTGCGCGCCGCCAAGCAAGTCTGGCTTGATGCGCGCGCCATTGAGCGTCTGCCGCCGGACGCCTTGGGCGATACGCCGGACGCAGAGCCGACCGTCTGATCACGCATCAAGGCGGGGCAGGGCGAACACTTGCGCCTGCTCGAACCCCCGGCGCGCTTCGGCCCCGTGCAACGACCCGCAAAGATCGGCCACGAGTTCGACCGCCTGTCGCAGGCGCGGCTGGACCCGGTCAAACGCCATGATCTGCTCCTCGCCCAGGGAGGCCAGCGCACTCAGATAGGCCTGTCGCTCCGCAGCCGTGCCGCCAATGTCGAGCGCCAGCGACAGCGCGAGCCCCGACAGATCGCCAAGACGCGGTGGCACGGTGATGGCGGCAACGCCATTCATGCCGCAACGCGCCAGCCGGTAGAGATTCATCAGCCGCTTGATGTGGCGCGGTGTTGTGAGAAGTGCCTTTGACAGGCCCACAAGTATGGCCTGTTCGGCCTTGCTCAGGGGCTGATCCAGCCGCGCTGTGCGAGGATCCACCACTTGGACCTCGGTGTTGGAAGCGATAGCTTGCGGGCCGCCGAGCAGCACTTGCAGAATGCTGGCACTATCGGTCTGCGCGTTGCCATCAAGATGCACCGGCACCTGCAGCAGTCGCGCCAGCGCCGCGTCCGCTCCAACCGGGTCGGTCTGTGCAAAGCCGCGCGCCAACCGCCCGCCATCCCCAATGATGACCAGCGCAAAGCCGGGGAGATCCAAAGCCTGGCGTGCGCGCGTGGCGAGCCCTGCGGCGGCCTGAGGTTCCACGACATTCAGCCCGTCGAGCATCACCACAATGCGTTGTGGGCCGCTGGTTGGACCGGACTGCAATTGAGTTGAAAGGGCCGAAAGGAATCGCCGCGCGGCAAGGTCCTGCGCGCTGACATCATCCTTGAGGGGAAAGGCCAGCATGTCGGCAGTGCCGTTTGCTGGTGTCGTGGACGTGGCGTCGGCCTTGCGGCGGTCGGCAAGGGCGGCCGCGTCACTCGCGCCCTGCAGGGCAGACGCCAGCTGATCGATGCGCTTGGTGTGATGACCGATTGTGCTATCGAGGATGCTGCGGCGCTCCGTGATGTCGTGGCTGAGCAAGGCCGCACCGCGCCACAGCGATTGCTGGAAGCTGAGCGCGCGCCAGATGTTGAGCGCGAAGGCGGCGAGGCCTAGCACAAAACTCGCAGAGGCGAGCGTGCCGAACCATCCCATATGCGCTTCCAGAATCGAGGCCAGTGTGGACAGCTGCTCGGCGCTCTGCGCCCGCAGCCACGCGAGCCATGTCGTCTGGCTCGCTTGCGCCTGCCCGAGCCCCCACGAGATCCCCAGCAATAGGACGCCTGTGATGATCAGCGCTGTCTGGCCCGAATAGGCCCACAGCGAGCGCAGAACCGCGAAGGGGCGCGCTGCTGTCCCGCGCTCGGCCGTATGCGCGACGAGGTCTTTCCAGCTCAGAATGGTGTCGGCTTTGAACCCGAAGCCGCGCATGCGTCCATCGATGCGGGTTCGATTGGAGCGGGCGTAGGAATCCACGCTTGAGCCCGCCGTGTCATAGAGCAACGCATCGGCAAGGCGTCCGCGGCGCGATTCCATATCATCGAGGGCGGCACGTTCCGTCTCAAGCTGACGACGCAGGTCGGCAACCTTGTCGTGGGCGTCGCGTGCCGCCGACACCGGGTCGCTGAGGCTCTGGGCGGCTCTATGCGCCAGCGCGGCAGAAGCCGGTGTGCCATCAGCCAAAAGCGCATCCCAAAGCGCGCGGGCGAGCCGCGCGATGGGCGATGTGGCGATCTCTGCCGCCTCGACAGAAACAAACGTGACGCGCGACAGGAACGGGCCGGGGCCTGCGACCCGCTGCGCCAGCGATTTGACGGAGTCGACAAGGGTCCGGGCGGCGGAACTCGTGCCGCTGCCAGCCGGCCCCAGAAGACCCACGGACAGCGGCGTGCTGGCCGCGCGATGGGCGAGCAACTCGATCACTGGCATCAGCAAGGCGGCCATGGCGTTGGATGCCTGTGCGCCGTTTGGGCTGTCACTCAAAAAGATCGACTGGCCCGTGGTCCTGTCGGCACTGCTCGCGGGCAGAGTTGCGCGCGCCGGGGCGGGCTGAACCGCAGGTGCCTGCGGCTCGGCTATGCGTGCGGCGGGAGCCTCTGCGGCGCGCGGGGCGGGGGATTGCGGGGGCAGGGTTTGCGGCGGCGCGCTGGCCATCTGATAGATGGCGTGCAGCTCATCGGCGGTTGCCACGACCTCCGGCCGTTCTGACCCCATGCCCGCAGACGACATGCCGGGCAAAACAGCTGGCGGGAAAATCGGCATCAGGCCGTTTTCATCGGGTCCTAGATCGTGAGACGCCGCGGGATCGACGCCTTCGGGCGGTTCGTCAGCGGAGAAATTCGTGTTGGAGCGCAGCGTCGGTGTTGTCACCAGCAAGTCCTTGAAGCGTTATGCGGGACCGGGCTGTCGACCTGATCTCACGTCAGAACATGTGGACTAAGTCATGCACGGCGCGCCTTGCCAAGGGGGCTTGAAACGCTTTGTCCGCATTGTGAACACGCCCGACGAGCTGGTCGCCAAATGGCTCCATGATTTCGCGTCAGGATCGTGGCAGGCGGCTTGATGAAAACGCGATCGAACCCTATAAGACAGGCATCGGGCGACCAGCGGCAGATTTGCGCTGCGGATTCGCGCCGGAGCGCGGGTGTAGCTCAATGGTAGAGCAACAGCCTTCCAAGCTGAAGACGAGGGTTCGATTCCCTCTACCCGCTCCAAGTTTTTTACCCAAAAACTCAAATGCGTAACAAAAAACCCGGCCTGAAGCCGGGTTTCTGGATAGTTAGTCTAACGCCAATCAGAATTTGTAATTCACACCCAAACGAATTTCGTTTGTAACGGACTTAAAGTTTGAGGCAGCGGCAGAATTGATCACGGGAACATTACCGCCATTGAAATTCTTATTGCCAAAGCTGATGAACTGATAGTCAGCCTTGATGATCCAGTTGTTGGTGAGCGCATATTCCACCCCGGCACCAAGAGTGTAACCGGACACTGTCTTGGTGGCTGAGCCAGAAGAAACAATCGGGGGTGCAGGAATAGAAAGCGTATAAGCCGATTTCATGGAACCGAAGGCGTAACCACCAGTTGCAAATACCAGCACGTTGTTGAACGCATAGCCGAGGCGGGCCTTGAGCGTGCCGATGTTGTTCAGTTTGCCGCTGACGTTGAGCGCATTGGGATTACCAAGAACCGCCTGAGCGTAGGACCCTTTGACATTCGCAAAATCGAAGTCAGCTTCTGCTCCAATCACAACCTGACCAATTTGATAATTGTAGCCAGCCTGCGCACCGAAGAGACCGCCGGACGTGTGAGGCTGGCGGCCAGGCAGAATGGCGACAATGTTGTAACCTGTTGTTTTATAAGAGCCAAAGGCGTATCCCGCGTTGGCGCCAACATAAAAGCCAGTCCATGTGAAGGCGGGGGGCGCAAGAGCCGGAGCTTTGCGGTTCGGAAGATCCGCAGCCTGAGCGGATGCGGCAAGCGAAATGCCAGAAACAATAGCCAAAGCTGAAATACGAATCATGATTGCCTCGAACTGAATACTTATCCGAACGGGATATCATTTATCGTTACCGCATGCTCGTTTCGTCTGGTAGGCGACGGCAATCCAATGAACACCACAGATCGAAATCTGCCAACTCATGTTGCTGATAAGCAACATAGGGTCTGGATGGTACTCTCGTTACTTTGAAAATGCCGACGCGTTGGTTGGGAGTCCCCTCAACGATATTTCCCTCGCCCTTGCCAGATGCAGGAAAACCGCCTATCGAACCGCCGTCTTTCGCCGCCTTGTGGGCGGACCGTGCTTAAACAGTGGGACCCGGGTTCAGGGCCAAGGAAAAATTCCAGCGCAACAAGCCGCATTGCAACATCGGCACGATTGGTCACGTTGACCATGGCAAGACGTCTTTGACGGCTGCGATCACAAAGGTCCTGGCTGAAACGGGCGGCGCGACGTTCACCGCGTATGA
>CAIZGQ010000409.1 GCA_903932565.1 uncultured Hyphomicrobiales bacterium | reverse complement strand
TGGCATCGCCAAAATCGCCGATATAACCTTTCGCGTTGGCGATCACATCGATCCCGAATTCATGATGGCGGTCAAATTGTGAAAACGTCCGGTCTGTCGGGAGAATGGCGCAAGAAGCTTCACACTATGGCGGCGCTGGCTCTCGCGCTGTGCCCCACACTCGCCCACGCCGAAACGGCCACGCTTGATCTTGCAAAATACCGCGGCAAAGTCGTGCTCGTCGATTTCTGGGCATCGTGGTGCGGGCCGTGCAAACAGGCATTTCCGTTCATGGACCAATTGTCGCGACAGTATCGCGCCAGCGATCTGGTGGTCATTACCATCAACGAGGAACGCCGGCGTGCACCAGGCGAAGTGTTTCTTCGGCAAGTGAAATCGCACCTCCCGGTGATTTGGGACAGTAGCGGCGCAATCGGCAAGGCATGGGCAGTCAACGACATGCCAACCACCTTGCTGTTCGATCGCTCCGGAAAGGTGCGATATCGCCATCAAGGGTTTTTTGTCGAAAAGTCGTCCGAATATCGAACGCAGCTGGACAGCTTGGTCAAAGAACACTGAATCGGGCTGACGCTTCAGCCCCAGGGATCAAGGTTGCCCATGTCGGTGGCCAGCAGGGCAAATTTCGCAATTCCGAAGCCTCGCGTTAACCTTCTCTTATCCAATTTCGTTCACTTCCGTCGGCAAGACAACTCCGAATGCGAGGGGCTCAAGATGGCAAGCGAACGGGACACGCAGGCAAATACCGGTGCTGCGCAAAATCAGTACGATGTAGACGTGGCAATTGTCGGCGCGGGACCTGCCGGGTTGACAGCGGGCTATTTGTTGTCGCGCCAGGGATACAAAGTCGCGATCATTGAAAAAGACCCGCACTATGTCGGCGGGATCAGCCGGACGGTTGAACACGAAGGCTATCGCTTTGATATCGGCGGCCACCGATTTTTTTCAAAATCGCAGCAAGTGGTCGACCTGTGGAACGAAATCCTGCCCGATGATTTCATCCAGCGTCCGCGGATGAGCCGGATCTATTACGAGGGCAAGTTCTACAGCTATCCTCTGCGTGCTTTCGAAGCGCTGGGCAACCTGGGCATTCTGCGTTCGACCGCCTGCATGGCGAGCTATGTCTGGTCGCGATTTTTCCCGATCAAGGACGTCCGCAGTTTTGAAGACTGGACCTGCAACCAGTTCGGCAAAAAACTCTATTCCATCTTCTTCAAGACTTACACCGAGAAAGTCTGGGGCATGCCCTGCGACGAAATGAGCGCCGACTGGGCCGCGCAGCGCATCAAGGGGCTGTCGCTTGGCGCCGCCGTGCTCGATGGGCTGAAGCGCAGTCTGGGGCTCAACAAGCGCCCGAACAACGGCATGCAGACCAAGACCCTGCTTGAAACCTTCCGCTATCCGCGGCTCGGGCCGGGCATGATGTGGGATGCCGCGCGCGACCGTATTGTCGAAGCCGGCAGCACCGTTCTGATGGGCCATGGTCTGAAGCAATTGGCCAGCGATGGCCAGGGCGGCTGGCGCATGACCGCGACCCGCGCCGATGGCGGCGAAACCGTGATCAGCGCCGCACATGCCATCAGCTCTGCACCGATGCGCGAACTCGCAGCGCGCATCCACCCGCTGCCGCAGACCACGCTCGAAGCCAGCCGGCTGCGCTATCGCGATTTCCTGACCGTGGCGCTCAAGATTCGTTCGGAAGATCTGTTTCCCGACAACTGGATCTATATCCACGACAGCAAAGTTCGCGTCGGTCGCATTCAGAATTTCCGTTCGTGGTCGCCCGAAATGGTGCCCGACGCCGACGTTGCTTGCGTTGGGTTGGAATATTTCTGTTTTGAAGGTGACGACTTGTGGGCATCGACCGACGATGCGCTGATCGAACTCGCCACCAAGGAAATGGCCACGCTCGGGCTGGTCCGGCCCGAACAGGTCATCGGTGGCGCGGTGGTCCGTCAGGAAAAGGCCTATCCGGTCTACGACGACGAATATGCTGCCAAT
>CAIZGQ010000408.1 GCA_903932565.1 uncultured Hyphomicrobiales bacterium | reverse complement strand
GCGGATGCCATCATGATCGTCGGCTCAAACCCGCGTCATGAATCACCCGTTTTGAACGCGCGACTTCGCAAGCGCTGGCTGCGCGGCGATT
Source organism: uncultured Hyphomicrobiales bacterium (assembly GCA_903932565.1). Classification (GTDB taxonomy): domain Bacteria; phylum Pseudomonadota; class Alphaproteobacteria; order Rhizobiales; family Beijerinckiaceae; genus Terripilifer. Next base: position 2,254 of record CAIZGQ010000408.1, on the reverse strand, counting down.
GCCTCGTCGGTGTCGTCGGTGAAAAAACAGATCTGACCTACACCTATAATTATCTGGGCGCCGGCCCGGACTCCTTGGCACAGTTTGCGGATCATCCGCCGGCCAATGCGGCAAAGCCCATGCTGATCTTGGGTTCCGGTGCGTTTGCGCGGCCCGATGGCGAAGCGATCCTGTCGCTCGCAGCAAAGACGGCGACAGCGCTGGGCGTCGTGAAGGACGGCTGGAACGGCTTCAACGTGCTGCACACGGCAGCGTCCCGCGTGGGCGCGCTCGACATCGGCTTTGTGCCAGGCGAGAGCGGCCTTGATGCGCTGGAGATGGTGAAGGCCGGTGCGCTCGACGTGCTGTTCAATCTGGGCGCGGACGAGATCGACATCGAGGCGGGTGCCTTCGTCGTCTACATTGGCACCCATGGGGATCGAGGTGCACATCGCGCCGATGTGATCCTGCCGGGCGCAACCTACACCGAGAAATCGGGGCTTTACGTCAACATGGAAGGGCGTCCACAGATGGCGGATCGCGCCAGCTTCCCGCCCGGAGATGCCCGTGAAGATTGGGCTATTTTGCGTGCCCTGTCGGACGTGCTGGGTGCAAAGCTCGGCTTTGATTCGCTCGGCGCACTGCGCAAGGCGCTGTTCACCACTTATCCGCACCTCGCGCGCCTGGATGCGGTGGCGGCAGCCGATGCCGCAGATGTGACTGCGCTCGCAGGCAAGGGTGGGGCGACCACAAAGACCGCCTTCGCCAATGCGATCGCGGATTTCTACCTCACCAACCCCATTGCACGCGCTTCTGGCGTGATGGCGGAGTGTTCAGCTGTGGCGGCAGGTCGTCTGCCCCAGGCGGCGGAATAGGATCGGACCGATGGAAAGCGCACTCCCGATCCTCTTCATTGTTCTGAAAAGCCTTGTGCTTCTCGTGGGGCTTTTGCTGTTCACGGCTTACTACCTGCTCGCCGATCGCAAGATCTGGGCGTCCGTGCAGCTTCGGCGTGGCCCCAATGTGGTGGGAGCCTGGGGCCTGCTGCAGAGCTTTGCGGATTTGCTGAAGTTCGTGCTCAAGGAACCGATCATTCCCTCGGGCGCCAACAAAGGCCTGTTCCTGCTGGCGCCTTTCCTCACAGGCATGCTGGCGCTCGCCGGCTGGGCTGTCATTCCCGTCGCGGACGGCTGGGAGATTGCTGATCTGAACGTCGGCATTCTCTACATCTTCGCGGTGTCGTCGCTGATGGTCTACGGCACGATCATGGCGGGATGGGCGTCAAACTCAAAATATCCTTTTCTCGCGGCCCTTCGCTCCGCCGCGCAGATGGTGTCCTACGAAGTCTCCATCGGCTTTGTGATCATCACCGTGTTGCTGTGTGCAGGCTCGCTGAACCTTGGCGACATCGTGCGCGCGCAGGACACGAAATACGGCATGCTCGGCTGGTATTTCATCCCGCTGTTTCCGATGTGGATCATCTTTTACGTCTCGGCACTGGCTGAAACCAACCGCCCGCCGTTCGATCTCGTGGAAGCGGAATCGGAACTTGTGGCCGGTTTCATGGTGGAATATTCCTCCACGCCATATCTCTTGTTCATGCTGGGTGAATACATCGCCATTCTCACCATGTGCGCGATGATGACGATCCTGTTCACCGGTGGCTGGCTGTCACCAATACCCTATGCACCTTTCACGTGGGTGCCGGGTGCTGTCTGGTTTATCCTGAAGCTCAGCTTTTATTTCTTCATGATCTCGATGGCGAAGGCGATTGTGCCACGCTACCGCTACGATCAATTGATGCGGCTTGGCTGGAAGGTCTTCCTGCCGATCTCGCTGGTTTACGTGCTGATTGTTGCCTTTGTGCTGCACTTCACCCATTGGGGTGCGGGCGCATGAGGACAGCTGGCTCACTTCATCTTCATGCGCTGCGGCCGACGGCTCGCGCGCGCACACGTCACGAGGGATAGTCGACATGCGGCTCGATCAAGCGGCGAAAAGCCTTCTTCTGTCGGAATTCGTGTCCGGCTTTGCGCTGGCCATGCGGTATTTCTTCAAGCCGAAGGCGACGCTGAATTACCCACACGAAAAGAACCCCGTGTCGCCGCGTTTTCGTGGCGAACATGCGTTGCGCCGCTATCCCAATGGCGAAGAGCGTTGCATTGCCTGCAAGCTCTGCGAGGCGATCTGCCCGGCGCAGGCCATCACCATTGAAGCGGGTCCGCGCCGCAACGATGGCACGCGCCGCACCACGCGCTATGACATCGACATGGTG
>CAIZGQ010000407.1 GCA_903932565.1 uncultured Hyphomicrobiales bacterium | reverse complement strand
CGATAGCGCGAATCGATGATCTCCAGGGCCGGGGCGACTGCGTCCACCGCCGTCAGCGCCTCCTGCAAACTCACGCGGCCGCACAGCGGCTTTTTCAAACGATAGGCCACCTCCGGCTCGACGCGCGGATGGATGAAGCGCGCAAGGTCCATTATCGCGCCGTCGGCGATGATCATGTCGGACGTCAGCCGCCCCCAGATCATGTCGGACAGGCCCATCTGCGCCATCTTGGCGTGGCTGGTGAACCCCATCTTGATGCCGACCTGACGCGCCCCGCGCGCGATGCGCGCGCCAACAACAGTCCGCTGCACCTCATAGGCCTGTTGCAGGCTCAAAGAGCCGTCCGGCTGCGGGGTGAGCTCCGCCCGAACGGCCGCGCCATCCAGCCGATGAGCCAATGCTTTTAGATCAACCATGTGTCGCTTCCCCCGGACCATTTTGACGCAAATACTTGCCATAAAAACTAATTGACAAGTCAACCTTACTGCTGTGAGATGAATGGGCAGTTTGATGTTCAGGGAGGACAGACATGACCGCGCAGCCGACGTTTCCGATGAATGCCTGGTATGCCGTGGCCTGGGATGCGGAAGTGAAGCATGAGTTGCTCCCCCGCACCATTGCCAACATCAAAATGGTGTTTTACCGCACCGAAGCTGGCGAGGCCGTCGCGCTGCAGGATGCCTGCTGGCATCGCCTTGTGCCGCTCTCAATGGGCAAGCTGAAGGGCGATGACATCCAATGCGCCTATCATGGCATTCGCTACAATGCGCGCGGCCGCTGCACGTTCATGCCCTCGCAGGAAACGATCAACCCATCCGCCAGTGTGCGCAGCTTCCCGACGGTCGAGCGGCATCGCTTTATCTGGGTCTGGCCCGGCGATCCGGCTCTCGCTGATCCCGCCCTTGTGCCCGATTTGCACTGGAATCATGACCCGGCCTGGGCAGGCGATGGCAAGGTGATCCACGCCGCCTGTGATTATCGCCTGATCGTCGACAATCTCATGGATCTGACGCACGAGACCTTCATCCATTCCAGCAGTATCGGAAATGATGCTGTGGCAGAGGCACCTTTTGACGTCACCCATGGTGACAAGACCACCACTGTCACGCGCTGGATGGTGGATATCGAGCCGCCGCCATTCTGGGCCAAGCAGCTCGGCAAGCCGGGCAATGTGGATCGCTGGCAGATCATCAAGTTCCAGGCTCCCTGCACGGTTGCCATCGATGTGGGCGTTGCGCCTACCGGAACCGGCGCGCCTCAGGGCGACCGCAGCCAGGCTGTGAGCATGGTTGTCATCAACACCATCACGCCAGCAACGGACAAAACCTGCCATTATTTCTGGGCCAATGTGCGCGATTACAAAATTCACGAGCAGCGCATGACCACGGAAATTCGCGACGCGATCACGAAAGTCTTCCGTGAAGATGAGCTGATTGTCGAAGCCCAGCAGCGCGCGATTGATGAAAATCCCGATCACCGCTTCTACAATCTCAACATCGACGCCGGTGCCATGTGGGCCCGCCGCCAGATGAACCAGATGATCGAAGCGGAGCAAAAAGGCTCCCGCGCGCCGCGCATCGCCGCGGAGTGACCCATGCGCGCTGAGAGAGACTGGACCAATGCCACTGTCAAAGCCACACGCGATGCGGCGGACGGCATTCGCGAAATCCTGATTGCGCCGGACGGGGGCGCAACATCGTTTCCAACAGGCAGCCAT
>CAIZGQ010000406.1 GCA_903932565.1 uncultured Hyphomicrobiales bacterium | reverse complement strand
GTCGTGTCGACCGGCGGCAGGAGTTCGGCGAGTTGGGCCTCGGCCTCCGGGGTCGGGCGGGGCAGGCGGGCGGAGATCGAGGCGAGCGGCGGGATCGCGAGCATGGTGAGTGTGACGGCGATCATGAGATGCGCCGCGATATCGCCCGGCACCACCTGCGACAGGCTCGCGGCACTCAGCATGACAAAGGCGAATTCGCCGCCGGGCCCAATGACGAGCGCCATCTTGCGCGCCACCGCACCCGGCAGGCCCATGCTGCGTCCCAGCAGCGAGGCGATGGCGAACTTGAGGCCGATGAGCCCGATGGCGACCCCCAGCGTGGCCCAGGGCGCGGCGACAATGCGGGTGAGATCGAGCCCCGCGCCGGTCGAGACGAAGAACAGGCCGAGCAGCAGGCCCTTGAAGGGCTCGATGGTGACCTCGACCTCGCGGCGATATTCGGTCTCAGCCAGCAGAAGGCCTGCAATGAACGCGCCCAGCTCCATGCCAAGCCCCGCCATGGCCGAGATGAGCCCGGTGACGACCACAACCAGCAGGCAGGCGGCGACAAAAAACTCGGTGGAGCGCGAGGCCGCGACCATGTGGAACAGCGGGCGGAGCACGAGGCGACCCGCGACCACGATGATGACAATGCCCGCGATGGCCGGGATGAGCGTGCGCAGGAGGCCGATGCCGAGCGATTCTGTGCTGTGGCCGCCAAGGGCCGTGACCATGAACAGCAGGGGCGCGATCATCAGGTCCTGGAACAGCAGGACGGAGAAGGTGGCGCGGCCCGCTGCCGTGTTCAGCCGCCGCCGCTCGGCAAGCACGGGGATGACAATGGCCGTGGAGGAGAGCGCCAGGGCGCTGCCGATGACCGCCGCCGCCTTGGTCGACAGGCCAAAGAGGAAGATGGCGACCGTGGCAATCATCGTCGCGGTCACAAAAACCTGCAGCGCGCCAAGGCCGAAGACCAGTTTCCGCATCCGTTTCAGGCGTTCGAGCGAAAGTTCGAGTCCGATGGTGAAGAGCAGAAACACCACGCCGAATTCAGCGAGCTGCGCGATCTCGTTGACGTCGGGCAGGCTGACCGACCGCGCCCAGCTCAGGCGACCAAGCCCAAAAGGCCCCAGAGCCATGCCAGCCACAAGATAGCCAATGACCGGGCTGATTTTCAGACGACGAAACAGCGGCGCAATCACGCCGGCCGTCATCAGAAAGATGAGAGCTGATTTGTAATCGTCGAGGGCGATGGAATGAGGCAATTTAAAAAAGTGTCCCTGAAATCGTCAGCGTTTTTAAAGCGGCAGCTTTGCAGCGGTAGGTGAGTCTCACGCAAGATACGCACGCGCGTCGGAGGTGAGCAAACTATCATATTGCATTGATGCTGACGCAATTATGCGTCACGTTTCGGAATGTTGTGGCTTTTTGTATCTGCGTTCCGCAACGCACGCGGCTCTATGTTCGCCAATCCTGCCCTGAAAAGCAGGTCTCTGACACCCATGGGAGAGTTCGATGAACAAGCGGAATTTTCTACTCGGCGTTCTGTGCGTTGCTGGCGCAGCCAGTCTTGCAACGGGGCTCGCGACCACATCGGCGAATGCCTTGCCGCTGGTCGCGCCGCTGTCGGCGACCGCACAGTCCGAATTGACACCCAATGTTGCCATTGCAACGCCGGAAGATGTGAGCGGCGCAAAGGTTGAGGACGCGCGCTGGCACCGGCATTACCGGCGTTATCATTATCGCCATCATCACCGTCGGTTCTATCATCACCATCGGCGGCACCGTTTCTATTACTGAAACGGATCAGGCGGTTACATCCCTCGCCGATGCAACTGGCTCGCCATCTCAACACTGCTTTTCAAGGGCGAACGAAAGTTTGCCTTCGGAAAGCTTGTTTTAACCGCCCCGATGCCGCATTAGCGCCTTAAACTGAAGCTTCCCTGAGCATGGTTTGGAGTGGGTGTTGCCTTGGCGTTTTTTTCCTTCACGTTGCCACGTCAGTTTCATCGGCTGACTCTCAAATTCGTCCTTGAAGTGGCGTTTTCGGTCGCGGTGACGCTGGCTGCGACCAAGGTTATCGGCTTCGTTCTGGCGTCGTCGGACACACCGAAGGCGTCCATCCGCGCCGAGGGGCAGGGGCTGCCTGCCGCCTCGCCCCAGCTCGCCTCGCAAGATTCGGCACAGGCAACGGCGTCCCCGGATATGACGCGCTTTATGGAAAAGGCGGCCTTGTCCCATGTGGCCGTTCCCTGGGCTGCCGATGTGGTGACACCGCCGGTCCGTGCAGCGATCCTCACATCTGCCAATGCAGGATCGGCTCGGGACTCAAAAGTGAGCGCTGTTCCGCTGCCGCCAGAACGCCCGTCGTCCAAAGCTGCGGCATCGGTCGGGACAGTCAGTGCGCTCAGCGCGGCTGGACCGACGGCATCTGTCGCGGCGCCCGCGCTACCGGCGCTACCGACGTCCAATCTGGTGGCTGTTGCCAATCCTTCTGTGCGGCCCCTGTCTCCAGTATCATCCGGACCGCTCGCCTCCAGCGCTTTAACCCGCCCTCTGGTCGATGTGCC
>CAIZGQ010000405.1 GCA_903932565.1 uncultured Hyphomicrobiales bacterium | reverse complement strand
CGATCAAGCACGGGCGCTGCGACATGGGCGGTGCGCAACGACGTCGAGACCATGCCGCCAAACAGTGCCGCCATGCCAACGCAGGCCGCGAAGGCCAGTGGTTTGGCGCGAACAGCAAACGCAACCAGCGTGAAGAGAGCGAGACATGCCGATGCCAGCAACAGCGAGGGTTCGCGGTTGGCGGTCAAATTGAGAATGGCTCCGGCGCCTGCCGCCACCGGCAGCCACAGGAATGGCCGACGGCGCTCCACTTCCTGACGCAGGGCCGCTGCAAATCGAAGGCGGAGCCACGCCCAGGCGCGCGCCAAAGTACCGGAAAGATCGGCACCAAGATTTGGCAGCAGGCCCGGAAGCGGCTTGGTGGCCCCGGCCGCGCCGGTGGGGGTGCCGCCCCATCCGTTCGGCGGGGAATCCAGAGCCATCGGTCGTGCAGCCCTTTCTCCCGTCACCGTTCACGTGGTAAGCGGGCTCAACTTTAAGTTTCCAGATTACAGCACAGCTCGTGCTCGTCAAAAGGCTCCTGCATTCCATGACTGATCAGGTGGTGACGCGGTTCGCACCCTCCCCAACAGGGTTCCTCCACATCGGCGGCGCTCGCACAGCGCTGTTCAACTGGCTGTTTGCCCGCCGCCATGGCGGCAAAATGCTGTTGCGGATTGAGGATACGGACCGCGAGCGCTCGACGCAGGCGGCCATCAACGAGATCATCGCGGGTACGGAATGGCTCGGCCTCGAATGGGATGGCGACGTCATCTTCCAGTTCGCCCGGGCGGCGCGTCACGCCGAGGTGGTGGCGCAGATGCTGGCATCGGGTCAGGCCTATCACTGTTACGCCAGCGCGGCTGAGCTTGACGCCATGCGGGAGAAGGCCCGCGCCGAGGGCCGCCCGCCGCGCTATGACGGGCGCTGGCGCGATCGGGACCCGTCCGAGGCGCCGGAGGGCGTCAAGCCTGTCGTGCGCCTGCGCGCGCCGCAGGATGGCGAGACGGTGATCGATGATCAGGTGCAGGGCCGCGTTGTGTTCCCCAACAAGGATCTCGACGACCTTGTTCTCCTGCGCTCCGACGGTACACCGACTTACATGCTCGCGGTCGTGGTGGATGATCACGACATGGGCGTGACTCATATCATCCGTGGTGACGATCATCTGACGAACGCCGCGCGCCAGACGCATATTTATCAGGCGCTGGGCTGGAAGGTGCCGGTGATGTCGCACATCCCGCTCATCCACGGGCAGGATGGCGCCAAACTTTCAAAGCGCCACGGTGCGCTTGGCGTCGATGCGTATCGCGCCATGGGCTATCTGCCGGCGGCCCTGCGCAATTATCTGGTGCGCCTTGGCTGGAGCCATGGCGATCAGGAGTTTTTCGGCACCGATGAACTGATCCAGCTGTTCGATCTGGCCCACATTGGCCGTTCCCCCTCGCGTTTTGATTTCGTGAAGCTCGAGAACATGAACGGCCACTTCATGCGCGCGATGTCGGATGATGATCTATTCAAGGCGGTGGTG
>CAIZGQ010000404.1 GCA_903932565.1 uncultured Hyphomicrobiales bacterium | reverse complement strand
GACGCGACAGTCAGTTCGCCTTCGTCAAAATAAGCCTCGTCGCGAACCGAATACCAGCCTTCATATTTGTCGAGGTAGATGTCGCCCTTCGCCTGCATCTTCTCCCAGATGGCCTGGGAGGCGCTCGCATGGCGGGCTTGCGTGGTGCGTACAATATCATCGGCGCGGGCGTTCAGGGCTTCGCCCATCTTCTCAAACAGGGCGGCTGTGCGGTCCGCGAGTGCCAGAGGCGTCAGGCCTTCGCGGGCAGCGGTCTGCTGCATCTTGAGACCATGCTCATCCATGCCCGTGACGAAAAGAACATCGCGCCCGTCGAGACGGTGAAACCGCGCAATGGCATCCGTGCAGATGCGCTCATAGGCATGCCCAATATGCGGCGCGCCATTGGCGTAGGGAATGGCGGTGGTGATGTAATAGGGCTGGCGCGACGCCATTCACACAATCCTGTTCGGTCTTATCCTGCGAGGTCAGGCCTTTGCGGCGCGCGCCGCAGAAGACAGGTCTGCGAAGATCGACAGGATCAACGGTCTGCGGTCGAGATTCAGGACATCTGTTTCCCGCACTGCGGCGGCCGTCTTTTCCCATACCTCCGCAAAGGGTGCAAGGCGCGCCGGTGGCGCACCAGTGTGGACACTCGCATCGAGATATTCATAAACGCCGTTGACCAGCGCCTCGTATTCGCTGGTCTTTTCGCGCCCACTTACAGCGTCGGCAAGCGCATGAACCGAACGCCAGTCCACCTCTGGCAAGCGAGCCAACAGGCCATCGAGACGCTTTGTCAGGGCCAGGCCGTCCCCATCCAGCAAGCGCAACGCTTGGCGCACCGAGCCGCCGGATTTGGCTGCAGCCTCGCCAATCTGCGGCGCGCCCAGGTTCGCAAAATCTGAGCCCAACGCGGTCATAGCTGCGGCGACCTCAAGCGTCGTCAGCACGTCCAGCGACAGGCGGCGACAGCGCGAGCGAATGGTTGGCAGCACTTGCCCCGGCTTGTGCGCAAGGATCAGGAACAGCGAGCGCGGCGGCGGCTCCTCGATCATCTTGAGCAACGCATTGGCGCTCGATGCATTCAGGTCTTCCGCGCAATCCACAATCGCGACGCGCCAACCGCCCTCGCCCGAGGCTTGTTTGAAAAGGTCCAGCATGGCGCGGACCTCATCGATGCGGATCTCGGTGAAGTGCTTCTTGGTCTTTTCGTTCCAGGTGCGGCGCAGCAGGGCCACATCGCCATGGGTGAGCGTCAGCACGCGGCGCACGGCGGGCAGATTTGGGTCAACACTGAGGTCACCCGCCTGCTGCACTGCTGCGGCATTTGGATCAGGGTTTGCCAAAATGAACTTGGCAAAGCGCCAGGCCAGCGTTGCTTTGCCGATGCCCTCGCGCCCGCCGATCAGCCACGCCTGCGGCAGTTTTCCGGACCGATACGCTTCAAGCAATGTCGCCTCAGCCCCGGCATGGCCGAAGAACAGCATCGTTTCGCGCGGATTGGGCGCGTCGCCAAATGTGTCGCTCTCCGGTGGAGCTTCAAGGATAGGTGCGCGCGCCATGCCGGTCCTCAGGCCGTGTGCGCGGGCGGCAAGGCGTAACGATGTTCAACTGCCAGAAGGCGATCCTCCACCGCATGCCAGATCGCCTCGGCCACGTCGTCCTGCGGCTGGTCGCCGTCGATCACGCGGCATCGGCGCGGTTCGGCAGCCGCGATATCGAGGAAGCTGTTGCGGAGCGCGCGATGGAACGACAGGTCCTCGGCCTCAAAGCGGTCGATCGCCCCGGTGCGGCGCCTGGCAGCGCGTGCGAGGCCAGTTTCTGCAGGCAGGTCGAGGATGAGGGTCAGGTCGGGCGTTGTGGTACCGACGGCCACGCGCTCCATCGCCCGGATCAGCCGCGTATCCACGTTGCCGAGCGTACCTTGATAGGCGCGGGTCGAATCCGCAAAGCGGTCGCAAATAACAGTGACGCCACCCGCCAAAGCTGGCCGGATGGTCTGGTCGAGATGATCTATCCGGGCGGCGGAAAACAGCAGCGCCTCGGCCGCTGGCCCCAGCGAAGCCACCTGCCCTGACAGCAGCACCTTGCGCAAAGCCTCGGCGCGGGGCGAGCCGCCGGGCTCACGGGTTTCCTGAACGTGGAGACCAAAGGTTCGCAACCGTTGCGCGAGACGGTGGCTCTGCGTGGATTTGCCAGCGCCCTCCCCGCCTTCCAACGTGATGAAGAAGCCACGGCGGGGCGTTGGGACAGACGCAATGGTGGAGGGCGTCACATCAGGCATGATCTTTTCGGGACACATTACTTTTTCAGGACATAGGTGCGAAAAAGCCCGACGCCAAGCTCATAACCTGCGTCCATGGCGCGGCGCGGCAAGCCCCCAGACTCGATCGCCTCTGCTGTCTGCAACGGCACATCGAGCGACGACAGCGTCCCGCGATTGACGATGAGATGCGCAACCGTTTGCCCTTGTGCAATGGGCGCGCGCAACGGGCCGGTGTAAACGATCTTTGCTGTCAGTTTTTCCGTGTCGCCGCGCGGAATGAGAAAGCGCACCGGCGCTTTCGCCACAAGATCGACAGAGCCTTTTGTGCCGCCAAACACCGAGGCCGCGCCAATCACGTCGCCCTGGTTGAATAGCGTTTTGGCCTGAAAGGTCCGAAAGCCCCAGAGCAGCAGTTTGCGCGCTTCGTCGGCGCGTTCCTTGGCGGATTTGGCACCATAGATGGTGAGAATGAGCCGCTGCTTGTCGGCATTGATTGCCGAGGCGACGATGGCATAGCCCGACTTTTCATCGATGTTGCCGGTTTTCAGGCCGTCCGCGCCCACATCCATCAGCAATAGTGGATTGCGATTGGGCTGACGGATCTTGTTCCACAAGAAGTCCTTCTCACCGAAGTACTTGTAGAGATCGGGATAGGTGCGGATCACGTGATCGGCGAGCAGCGCCATCTCGCGCGCGGTGACGCGCTGCTGAGGTTCGTCCTTGCCCCACGCGTTGGTGAAGCTCAAATGTGACAAGCCAAGCTCCTGCGCCCGCTTCGTCATCTTGTCGGCAAAATTGAACTCGGACCCCGCGATGCCTTCGGCAATGGCGATGGCTGCATCATTGCCGGAAACAACAACCAGCCCGCGGATCAAATCCTCTACGCGCACCTTGCTGTTGAGGGCTGCAAACATGGTTGAGCCACGTGCCAGCGCGCCGCCAGTGCGCCAGGCATTCTCCGAAATCACGTACTCGTCGTTGAGATTGGCGTGACCTTCGGTGATTTCCTTGAACAGCACCTCGGCGGTCATGACCTTAGTGGTCGAGGCCGGGACAACAAGTTCGTCGGCCGCTTTTTCAAACAGGATGGTGTGCGTGTCGGCATCCATCAGAACGGCATGCGGCACGGTGGTTGTGAAGCCCTGTGCGCCTTGCGCATTGGCTGCAGTCGGTGCGAACGCCAGCATCCCGGCCAGGCAAATCGCTGTTGCAATGGTGTTCAAAACTGGACCTGGACGCTGAAATACCGCCACGCCGACCTCTTCTCAGATTTCACGGCGTCAGACCGCCCCACCATCAGACTTTGCGCTGAGCGTGATGGCAAATCAACGAGCAAGCAGATATTTTGCGGGGTCATTCAGGGAGAAAACAGGGAGGCCTACCCTGCTCAGTGGCTCTCAGCGGGTCTTGGCGAGAAGCGCCCCGAAAGGCCCTCTGCGATCTTCCAGCGCTGACAGATCAGGCTTGGAAGGCGCTGCGTAATACAATGCCGCGGTGCGCGGGCGCGAGGCTGCAATCGGCTCGCCAGCGCCTGGGATAGTGCCCAGGTCAAACGGGCGGGAGGGCGGCAGCGGCGCATGGGTCGGCATGGGGGCCGGACGCATGGCGACCAGTGGCGACACAGCTTCAGCCTGGGCCGTCTGGAACGGGGCATTGGGCGAGGGACGATCCGCGACCATCACCGGACGCCCGCCGGGGAGGCCATCGAGGGTAGCAGGCGCACCATCGGTGCGCAGCGAGGCAAGAAGCTTGGAATCATCCGATCCGGCGAGCTGCGCCTTGCCAAGGTATTCGACCTTCACCTGCGCCGTGCCGAAGCGCTTGAAATCCAGCGCGTCCGCCACCTTGGCCGAGACGTCCATCACGCGGCCCGCATGATAGGGCCCGCGATCGTTGACGCGAACGATGATCGATCGACCGTTGCGGGTGTTGGTGACGCGGGCATAGCTTGGCAGCGGCATGGTCGGATGCGCAGCAGAAATGCCCATTTTGTCATAGATTTCGCCGTTGGCGGTGCGTCGGCCGTGAAACGCATCGCCGTACCAGGACGCCATGCCCTGTTGGGCAAAGCGGCCATCCACTTCACGCGGATAATAGGTCTTGCCCGCAATGGTGTAAGGACGACCAACGAGATATTGCCCGCCGCCGCGTGGCACCTCCTCGCCGTCGGCAATGACCTTTTGGCTCGCCTTCCCGTAAGTACCTTCGGGGAAATATTCGCTGGAGCGCGTCTTGCCCGGTGAAGGCGGTTGCGCGCATCCGGCGAGCGCCAGAGCCAGCAGCGCACCCGTAGACAAGGGGCGCGCATGCGCTGAAATGTTTGGGAGCCACCAGGTGGCCGGGGCGCGGGATTTCGATTTCGGGGCGCGAGGCGATGACACGGTTCTGACAACCCAAAAGTTACGCAAGGATACGCTTTCCGAAGCCCAGCGACCAAGGCACGCGCCCCAGAGCCGGTGAACAAACACCTTCGGAAGATCGGAGAATGCCTGCGACACCGTTACGAAAACCTCAACACTTGGCCGCCAAACGCGCTTTGCGGCAACATATCTGCTTCGCCTAAGTAGTTGTAGCATCACAAGCAGCCCAACCGCGGCTAAATTGTGGCAGAGTGGAGGTATATAACCCTCTCCCTCGGGAGAGGGTGGTCGGCGGATGCCGACCGGGTGAGGGTCAATGTCCACCCCTCATCCGTCACGCTCCGCGTGACACCTTCTCCCAAGGGAGAAGGATACCCCCGCCTACCGCCAATGCTGCGCCAGCCACGGCGGAGTGATCAGGTGCTTGTAGAATCGCTTGTACCATTTGGCCGGCCAGACCCCGGCCAGCGCCTCGTCCGGACGTGGATGTCCGGTGAACACTGCGATCTTCGTGCCCGCAGGCAAGGGCGCGGGCTGGATCCAGTTCATGGGAAATCGAGGCACCAAATTGAACTTGAAGCTCGGGCACCAATCGGCTGGCCAATAGGCAATTGGGGTCTTTGCTTCACGCGTCACATAAATCTGCTCATTGTCGTAGTGGAACGACATTGGGATCGCGTTCTTCTCAAAATCATCAACCAGATGTGGCTCCGACCCCGCCTTGTAGCGGAACACGGATGTGTTGCCGGTGCCGTCCTTCTGCGTCCAGTTGCGCAGGATGCAGAGCTTGCCAGGCTCATAGTCGAACATGGCATCGAGCGAGCCCGTCACCACCACATCGAGGTCGAGAAACAGAATGTCCCCTTCAATCCCAATATCGCGGGACCAGACGGCGAGCTTGCGCCACGGACCGGGTCGCAGCCCTTCGTTGGGGATGTTGATTGCTGGAATTGGACGAGCGTCAATCCCGGCATCGAGACCCGCGAACTCGTCTGTAAAGGCAATGAACCGAGCGGGCTGGGACACGTTGCGCATCACGCCGCGATACAGCCGGTTGATGTAATCGGCTGGGTATCGCGGTCCCCACTTGATGCAGGCAATCGTGCGCATATGGGCTGAAACCTGCTTTACCAGAGTTGCGTGGGCCAGATGTAGGCATGCGACAGCGGCCGCTCGAACGTGACGTCTTCGATATAGCGGGCGACCAGGCGCTCGTTCAATTCGTCATGGGACTTACGCCAGCCCGCTTCCGCCACGCGGCGCCGGGCGCCATCATCTCGCAAATAGCGGCGGACCGTCTCCAGCGCCTCATCCGGCGTGTCGGCAAAGGCCATTTCGCGATTCTCTTCAAAGAGTTCGCCAAGAGAGTTCGTGCGGGTTGAGAGCGCCAACAGGCCGCTCCCCATGATCTGCGAAATGCGGTCCGAATTGTAAAGATAGAGCTGATCAGCTGGGGCCGCATGGGGCTCTCCAGTTAGCCGATCCGAGTTCAGATTGAGCCCGATCTTGGCATTCGTCAGACGTGGAAAGTAATCAGCCCCGAACAGCTGCGGGCGATCCCCGATGCCGTTGTAATCGACCCGAATATCTCCGGCCTGTGCCAGATGCAGCGGGAAGGTCACGCGCGGATCGGCTGGATAATCGCCCTTGCCTGCGCGGGCCGCCCAAAACACGTCCATGCCCTGATCGGAGCGTTCAAACCCGCGTGCGGTTTCCATCGACGGATCAATGGGGTTGGGCAGATAGCTCGTCGTGTTGGTGGCGGTGCGAAATTGCGCCAGCGCTGCGCCCGCCGTCGTCACGAAAGACGCATCGACCACCAGCGCGCGATCTTTGAGAAACGCCACATTGACCGGACGAAAGAGCGGATCGACGCAAACCTGCGCGAGCCGCAAACCGGGCCGCTGGGTGCGCGCCTGCGCGAAGGTCTCCGTCGCCAGAAGGCTTGAGTGCATCAGCAGCACAAGATCGGGCGCAAACGCGTTGACGACTTTGAGAAAACTTGAATTGGCAACGCCGCGCCCTGCCCGCGACGACCGGAAGATTGTTCCGGCGCGCGCCACGTCGCGATCTGAGAAGAAATAGAGCGAATGGCCGTTGCGAATAAAACCATTGGCGAGCTTGCGCTCGAAATTGTTCGACTTCGCACCGAAATGCCGCTCGTTCGCATTGCCAACAAGAAGGACGCGCATCGCGGCCCTAGGCGTCAGGCGTGTTGACGCGGATATGCAACTCGCGCAGCTGCTTGGGGGTTGCCTGCGCGGGCGCGCCCATCAAAATATCCTCGGCCCGCTGGTTCATGGGGAACAGCGCCACTTCGCGTAAGTTCTGCTCGCCCGCTAGCAACATGATGATGCGGTCCACACCCGCCGCCATGCCGCCATGGGGCGGCGCGCCATATTGGAAGGCGCGATACATGCCGCCGAACTGCTCGATCACCGTCTCCTCGCCGTAACCAGCAATCTCGAAGGCCTTGACCATGCCATCGGGGCGATGGTTGCGGATGCCGCCGGAGGCAATCTCGAAGCCGTTGCAGGCGATGTCGTACTGGAACGCCTTGATGGTCAGCGGGTCCTGGTTCAGGAGCGCGTCCAATCCACCCTGCGGCATGGAGAAGGGATTGTGCGAGAATTCAACCTTCTTCTCGTCTTCATTCCACTCATACATCGGGAAGTCGACGATCCAGGCGAGCTCGTAGCGGTTCTCGTCCACGAGGTTGAGATCGACGCCGACCTTGAGGCGCGCCGCACCGGCGAACTTTGCAAACTTGGCCGGATCGCCCGCCGCGAAAAACACCGCGTCACCGTCATCTAACCCAAGCTGATTTCGGATAGCCTCGGCTCTTTCATGACCGATATTTTTTGCAATCGGACCGGCAGCTTCAAGTTGGACTCTGTCTCGTTGGCTAGCTGCCAGTTCGCCATGCCCTTTTTCATCCAAGGCATCGACAATGGCTTCACGAACACTGCCCTCGGCGGGACCTTTGCGCCAAAAAATGTAACCAAGGCCCGGCTGGCCTTCCGACTGCGCCCAGGAATTCATGCGGTCGCAGAAAGTACGCGATCCGCCGCCTTTCGCTGGGATGGCCCACACTTCGTTTTTCTCGGCCTCGAGCATGCGCGCGAACACCTTGAAGTTCGAGCCTCGGAACTGCTCGGAGACGTTCTGCATGACGATGGGGTTGCGCAGGTCCGGCTTGTCGGAGCCATATTTGCGCATGGCCTCGGCATAAGGAATGCGCGGCCAGGGCGCCGGCGTCACATGCTTGCCCTTGCCGAATTCCTTGAACACACCGGTGATGACCGGCTCGACCGCCGCGAAGACATCATCCTGCGTCACAAAGCTCATCTCAAGATCGAGCTGGTAGAACTCGCCGGGCAGACGGTCGGCGCGCGGGTCTTCATCCCGGAAACACGGCGCGATCTGGAAGTAGCGGTCGAAGCCCGCCATCATCAACAGCTGCTTGTACTGCTGGGGCGCCTGCGGCAGCGCGTAGAAGGTGCCAGGATGAATGCGCGACGGCACGAGAAAGTCGCGGGCACCCTCCGGGCTGGAGGCAGTCAGGATTGGCGTTGCAAATTCATTGAAGCCGCCGGCCTTCATTTGCGAACGCAGATAATCGACGACGGCGATCCGCAGCATAATGTTGT
>CAIZGQ010000403.1 GCA_903932565.1 uncultured Hyphomicrobiales bacterium | reverse complement strand
CCCGGGCTGCCCCTGCCAATTGGCGGGTTACGGCTTCACCCATGGCGCAATCCACAATCACCAGATCAGGCGCGGGGGATTTGGCCAAATGTTCGAGTGCTGCCTCGCAGCCCTCGGCGCGAACGACGTCTGCGCCAGCGTTGGCCAGACGTTCCGCCAGGAACGGCGCCTCGAAAGGAGACTGACCCACAACCAGCGCGCGACGACCGATCAAGGTCGCGCCAAACATCTGTGGGGCGGCGACACGCGGCTTGAAGTCGTCGCTGGCGGTCGATCCCGGGTTTGTGCGCTCCGCAGCGCGCACTTGGGACGCAGGCAAGGGCACGCTGACGGAGAATATGGATCCCCCGGGCGCACTGCTTTCCAAAATCAGGCGGCCGCCCATCAAATCGACGATGCGACGCGAAATCGCCAGGCCGAGACCCGCACCGCCGTGGCGTTGCGTGGTGGAACTGTCCGCCTGCTCAAAATCCGCAAAAATAGCATCGCGCCGGTCCTGCGGAATACCGGGCCCGGTATCGGCCACAGTCAGTTGGACCATGCCGTTGGCCGCCATGGAAACACGGACACCGACCCCCCCGGTCTCCGTGAACTTGATCGCGTTACCCGCAAGATTGATCAGCACCTGACGCAGACGAGGGGCATCGCCGACCACATGTTGCGGCAAGTCGGGCGCTAGCGACGCGGCGATTTCGAGGCCCTTGCCCTGCGCGCGCGGCGCCAGAAGCTCCACAACCCCTTCCACCAACGCGGAAAGTTCAAACGGCTCGGCCACGAGTTCGAGTTTGCCGGCCTCGATCCGGGAGAAGTCCAGAATTTCATCAATCAGGGAGGCCAGCGCCGCGCCGGACGTCGTGATGGCGTCGAGATAGGTCCGCTGCTCGGGCGCAAGCCTGGTATCAATCAGCAGGTTCGCCATGCCGATAATGCCGTTCAAGGGCGTTCGGATTTCGTGGCTGACCGTTGCCAGAAATCGCGATTTGGCTTCACTGGCCGCCTCGGCGCGATCACGCCCATCGGCTGCTTTTTTGAGATCCCAGACTTCGTCGTTCAGGTGCTCGATCCGCGCCAGCAGCGCGCGCCGTGAGCGCAGCACCTGTCTGATCCAGATGCCGACAAGGCTCAACGCGGCGATGAGCGCGAGCAACGCACCTGCAAGCATGGCAGACCCGGGCTGCGAGGGATCGGCGCGCCAAATCGCGTCAAGACCTTCGATCCATGTCGTCATCATCGCGTTCCACGCTTCACACCAGCCGCCGCGCCAAACCCACGCATGACCCGCCACCGTAAAATTATGCGTGTGACACCTTGAAAATGTGTTGCACCGATTGGGTTACGGACCTGTGCGCAATCTGCGGCGCGCCATCACGCAGCAGCGGCGGATGTCTGCAGCAGATTGCGATAGGATAGGGCCTCGGCAAGATGGACCCTGCCGACGCTGTCCGTGCCATCCAGATCAGCGAGCGTGCGGGCGAGCTTCAAGACACGGTGGAACCCGCGCGCCGTCAGCGCCAGGCGATCTGCAGCGTCTCGCAACAGGCTGGCACCCGAGGCATCAAGCTCCGCAACGGTCTCGATCACGTTGGGCGGGGCGGCTGCATTGGTGCCCACGTGCGGCAACCCAATCGCAGCATAGCGGGCGACTTGCCGCTGACGCGCCGCCAGGACGCGCGCGGCAACCTGCAGGGAGCCTTCGCTCGGCGGCGGCAGCATCAGGTCAGCTGCGCTCACAGCCGGCACCTCGATCCGAAGGTCAAACCTGTCCAGCAAGGGGCCGGACAAGCGGGCTTGGTAGGTTGCCAGACAGCGCTCGTTGGGTTGGCGTTTGCAGGCGTAGCCTGGATCATTGCCATGCCCGCAGCGACACGGATTCATCGCAGCAATCAGCTGAAAACGAGCCGGGTAGACTACCCGATGATTGGCGCGGGCAATCGCGACTTCGCCGGTTTCAATCGGCTGGCGGAGGCTGTCGAGGGCCTGAGGTTGGAACTCAGGCAATTCGTCGAGGAACAAGACCCCTTGATGGGCGAGCGAAGCCTCGCCCGGCCGGGCCTGCGCGCCCCCGCCCACAAGGGCCGCCATCGACGCAGAATGATGCGGCGCTCGAAAGGGGCGGCGGTCGGTGAGCTCGCCCCCCGCCAGAGCGCCCGCGACGGAATGAATCATCGAGACTTCAAGAAGTTCGCGCGGTGACAAGGGCGGAAGAATGGACGGCAACCGCGCGGCCAGCATGGATTTGCCCGAGCCCGGCGGCCCGCTCATGAGCAGATTGTGGCCCCCGGCAGCGGCCACTTCCAGCGCGCGCTTGGCACTCTCCTGCCCCTTGATGTCGCGAAGGTCCGGCAGGCCACCTGCGATGGTGCGCGTCGCGGGGCGCGGCCGCAGCATGACTTGCGTGCCCTTGAAATGATTGGCGAGTTGAATCAGCGAGCGGGGCGCGAGGATCTCAAGATCACTCGAGGCCCAGGCGGCTTCTGGCCCGCAATCAAACGGGCAGATCAGCCCGTGTCCGCGCGCATTGGCGGCAACGGCGGCGGGTAGCACCCCTGCAACCGCCGTGACGCTGCCATCGAGCGCCAATTCGCCCAAAATCGTGTGGCCAGCGAGCGCATCCGCCGGGATCGCGCCGATCGCCGCCATGACAGCGAGCGCGATGGGAAGATCATAATGGCTCCCTTCCTTGGGCACATCAGCGGGGGCCAGATTGACGGTGAGCCGACGAGCCGGAAGTGCAAGGCCCGAGGCGGTGAGGGCCGCGCGGACGCGCTCCTTGGATTCAGCCACGGCCTTGTCACCCAGGCCGACCAGGGTGAACCCAACGTTCCCATTGGAAATCTGGACTTGCACCTCAATTGGGCGCGCCTCAATCCCCTCGAATGCCACCGTGGCTACGCGCACAACCATCACGGCCCCCAGAGCGCGGCGAAACAACGCCCACTGCCAATGAGCTTAGGCTAGGCTATTGAGGCCCCTTTGGCAAGAACAAGACAAGAACATTTTTGCGCTGGGCTCAGCGCGCGAAACCGCGCAGACGGCGCTTCCATCGCTCCCCGGGCTTGAACTGGCTAACACGTGCGCGAAACGACAACCGATCTTGCGCACGGCCCCCTTCGTGGCCCTCAGCCCGATTGCCGTCCGCCTGCGCAATGCCAATGGCCGCATGAACAAGGCGGCGGACCGGCAGTGACAATTCGCGAGGTGCTGCAACCGCGTCTGCCGGCAAGCGCGCGCCATTCGCCACGTCATCGTCCGCCGCAAACACCTTGCTCGACGCCCAGATCCGTTCGCCCTGAGGCTGAGGATGGATATCGCGCACCAGCTTGGGCGGCCGGCCGCGCCGTTTTGCAACGGAAACCAGAGGCGTGGCGCTTTGTTGGCGCAGCTCAAACAAGTCGGGCTTTGATGCAGCAGGCGCTTGCGGGCCGCGCGCCCCAAGCCTCTGCAAAGCATCAAGCGCTTGTGATGCAATAT
>CAIZGQ010000402.1 GCA_903932565.1 uncultured Hyphomicrobiales bacterium | reverse complement strand
GATGGTGCGCTGCGCAGCAAGGCGTGCGGCGGGTCTGAACATATTGCGCGGTGGCAATGCCGAAAGCTCCGGCGGGCGCGGCACGGGAACAGGCAGCGGCGCTGGCTCGGCCGCAGCAGCCATCTCGAGACCCGCAACTCTCACCGGACCAGGAGATTGGACAACAGGAACGTCCGGCGCTGCCGCCACCATGGTTTGTGGCACAAACGGCTGGAAACCGGCCTGAAGCGGGCTAAACTCACCAAAGCCAACACGGGCACCGCCAAGATCAACATTCGGATCCAGCAAGGCCAGATCGCGATAATCGAGCGTGGGCGTGACCGCCGGCGCACGGACCTCTCTCTGCACAGGGCTATGCGGCATTGGCGGCTGCCAAGCTGGCAGATGGATGACCGGATTGACCGGCGCAATCTGCGGCGCGAAAACAAGACCTACGCCAACAAGTCCGCCGCAAGCCAATGCCGAGATCCCCAGCATTCCAATCGGCGACTTGGCGCGGCGCGCACGACGGCGCTGATAACCTTGTCCCACGTGGGGCGCAGATAACACATATTTCATGTGACTCACTTCGACTCAACGCACGCTGCACGACCGCCCCGCATCTGAGGCGTCCGGCAACCAGACGCGTCAGAAGACCTGCGATTGATTAGATTTGAGCTTTTTTGGTTAAGAGGCAATTAAAGTCCGAATCCCGAATGCGGCGCAAACGTGCTGATATGATGATATATCTGTGGCCGACCGCGTAACTGACGTTCAGACGTGCTTATAAGACGACCATTCTGGCGGAAATGCCGGTCATAAGTGGCTCAAATAAGGGCCAGCCAGACAGATGTGGGGAGAAACACGCATGAATGGAACCATTGCACCCGCCTCAAGTTCCAACACCCAGGCAGCGCGGGCGCCTCTCAAAGCGCTGATCGGCGGTGCGCTGGCCGACGTCATGGCCGAACTCGGCCCTCAGTTCGAACGCGCCAGTGGGATAAAGCTTGACATGGCATTCGCGCCAACGCCGCAATTGATCACATGGGCCACGAGTGATGCGCCCTTTGATCTGGCAATAGCGCCAATCGATATGTTGAGAGACTCAGCGATTCGGGCTTATTTTGAAGATGCGCCACCGACGAATATTGCGCGCGTCGGTTACAGTGTGGCAATCCGCGAAGGTTTGCCCCTACCAGATCTATCGACGCCTGAAGCTTTTAAAACCGCTCTCCTCGCCGCAAGATCCGTGACATTTCTGCCCGACAGTGCGGCAGGTTCATATGTGCTGAAAGCTTTTGATCATCTTGGCATACGTGAAGTGATGGCGGACAAAACCATCGCGCAAAAAGTGCCAAAAGACATAGCCAGGGCCGTGGCGACTGGCGATGCCGATCTCGGGCTCTTTCTGACACATGTGCTGACGGGCGAGGGCGTTCAACTTGCAGGCCCATTTCCAACTGATCTGCAGCATGAGCTTGTGTTCATCGCTGCGGTGGCACGTCGGGCTGGCAACGCCGCATCCGCCCATGCACTCATCAAATTCCTCCAGACAGATGAAGCTGCAAAAACGATCCGCGCGTGCGGCATGCAGACGGGATAAACGAAACAGCCGCTCGCGCAATCGACACTTAGTCACAAGGTCGAGCGTCACAAAGCGTAAAATGCCCTTACGTCATGAGCATAAATTAAAAATTCTTATCGAAACTTACAGATTTTGCCGACTAGTCTGCCAGCAACATCTGCTTCGATTTACAGGTTCTAACGATGCTGCAAATTCAGCAAATTCATGGTCAAGCTGCCTTGCTGACATTGCTCGGCCTTGTCACCCTCAAACATTTTCTGGCGGATTTTGTCTTTCAGACAAATGCGATGGCGCGCTCAAAAGAATCACCGACAAGCTGGTTCAAAGCTTTGGCTATCCACACGCTGATCCATGCCTCGATGCTCTTTGCGATCATCACGCTGGTTTCCATCAAGCTTTGGTGGCTTTCGCTCGTCGATCTCTTTGTCCACGCCTGTATTGATCGATCAAAAACACTGATTTCGCAGCGCATGAAAGTTTCACCCGCTGATGCACAATTCTGGTGGCTGCTCGGCTTTGACCAGTTCCTCCATCAAATGACGAACATTTTCATCGTATTTCTGATCATTGATCTGCAGCCTTAACCAGCGTCATCAGGTTTGGACCAGTGTTTCCAAAATCCCGTCGTTGATGCGACGCGCATAAAAGCGTGGCATTGGATCGGCCGGATAGGCCTCACTCAACATGCACATCGCGGTCGCTGCTTCTGGCCTGCCTTGACGCATATCTTCAAATAGCCCCACGTAATCATTGAGAGGCGCGTGATCTGGATTGCTCCCGGGGACCGGCTCGAACGCTTCAAGACCGACTGACTTTCCTTTCAGCATCAAAAT
>CAIZGQ010000401.1 GCA_903932565.1 uncultured Hyphomicrobiales bacterium | reverse complement strand
GCCTCTTATGGCCGACTTCGCCTTATTTTGTGGTTTAGCCAACAACATTACATGAGCCCTCGCGGTTGCCGCGGAATTCTTATGTTTTCAGTCTAAAGAGTCCAGTCTTAATCAGCCCTGGCGCCGAGCTTCGGGGGCCGCAGCCGCTTTGAAAGGTGACGAGTGCCAGATAACCGCGCCAGTTATACCGTCGTGCTCAACACCGACGGCAGCGCCCAGGTAAAGGGCGATTTGACGGCGGTATCGGCGTGGGCGCAGCAGTCCGCGGCACAGACAAGCACCGCCTATGACAAAAGCGCTACCGCAGCTGAAAACGCTTCGGCACGCGAAGTCGCGGCGGCCAAACGCGCCGAAGATGCCGAACGCCGGCGCATGGCGGCCACGGCACAGCGGATCAGCGACACGCTCGATCCCACAGCCGCGCCGCAGCGCAATTTCGATGCAGAGGCCGGCCGCGCCAGCAAGGCACTCGCGGGCGGCCTGACCACCCAAGCTCAATACGATGCCTATCTGAAAAAGCTGCGTGATGATCTGGCCCTGACCACTGGCGCAATGAAAGAGCATGGCAGCATCCTCGGCCTGAACCGCGCGCAATACATCACTGCGCAATCGGCCGTGTTGCGCTTTGGTGACAGTGTTGTCGCTGGCCGCAACCCGATCACCGCGCTGACGCTCGAATCGCACAAGCTGGTCGAAATTATGTCGATGAGCGAAGGTGGAATGGGTGCGGCGCTATCTACGGTTGGTTCGCTGTTCACCCCGGTCGCAGTGGGCGCTGGTATCTTTACCGCAGCCCTGATTGCGGGCGCGGCCGCAGCCTATCAGTATTGCGCGCAGATGGACGCGTTGGAAGCGGCTGCGACTGGTTTTGGCCGCACCTCGCAAATGACCGGCGACCAGTTGATGAAGCTGGCACAGGGCAATGCTCAGGCGGGCGATGTTTCAGTATCCTCCGCCGAAAAGGTCGAAGCGGCGATTTTGCACCAGACCCGCACCAGCGCCGATGCGCTCGGCCAGGCCATCCAGATCACGCAGAAGTTTGCCGATGCCATGGGTATCGACACGACCAAAGCCGCCGAAGATTTGGGCAAGGCGATGGCTGATCCCGCCAAGGCAGCCGATGAACTGGCGCAAAAATATGGCTACCTGACCGGTGCGCAGGTCGAGGAAATTCACCAGTTGATGGAGGCCAATCGGCTGACTGATGCTCAGTCGGCCCTGTTGGGCGATGTGGGCAAGGCTCTGGACAAAGCCGGTGACCATGTGACTGCGTTCACAAAGCTGATGCGCGATATGACGTCCGTCACAACGGACAGCATCAGCAAGGTCGGGGATGCCATTGCGCACCTCGCTGGATACTATTCAAAGGCTGATGAAGCCAAGAGTCTGGCAGACAAGATCGCCAACGCACAAAAGACTTTGGATAATCCGGGTCATGTTCAGTGGTTTCAAAGCGACGACACGACCCGCAAGCAGATCGAGCAGTGGAAGCAGCAGTTGACCGGTCTTTCCGCACCCGAAAATACGGCGCGGCCTAATGCTCTTGCGCAGGAGGCGCGCGGCATCACCGCTAAATATGGTGTCGATCCGGCTGTGCAGCCAAAGCTGGAACAGCTGAAGCAGGATCTGGCCACGCTGAAGGATGCGCAGGCCGCTGGACAGCATGTCAACGGCGATACGATCGACGCGCTGAACCACGCCATCACCACCTATCTGACGCCCGAACAAAAGCGCATTAAAGAACAGACCGCACGGGCCATGCTGCGCCAGGCCGCGCCACACAGCGCCGAACGCGAACGCGCAGCTCAAATGCTGATGGATGCGACCACGTCGGGCCAGGTGGTGACAGAGGCCGGCGCGCGCACGCTCTCCGAAGAACGCGGGCTGGCGGCGCTAGGCCATGCTGGCAAGGGTGCGGGTGCATCCAAGGCCGAAACCGCTCGCCGCAACGCCGAAGCCATGAACGTTGAGGCCGCCGCCGCGCTGCATCTTGCGGATGCCTATCTGCAGGGCGATGCGGCGGCCTTGAAGGCAGAGGCCTATCGCAAGGCGGCGACCGATGCGACGCGCAAGGGTATCGATATCGATGCCCAGGCCGCGCGCGAGCTGAACAAGATGGTGGCGGATCAGATCGCCAATTCGGCCAAGTCGATCCGCGCAACCGAAGATGACACGGCGGCGCGCGTCCACGCGCTCGATTTGGTCAAGGCCGGCACGATCGACGCATCGCAACTGCAGCGCACGTTGACGCGGGAAAAGGCGCTGCGCGAAGAGGTCACGCTGGCGACAGTGGCGCAAGGTGATGCCTTGAAGCATCTGACAGCCGATATCGCCGCGCATGCAAAGGCGCTGGATGCAGCTGACGCCGCAACCATTCGTCAGGCGGCCGAAATGGCCATCAGCGCCGCCAATGACAACGCATCGGCCAGCGCGCTGCGCGCCAAGCTTGCCGGGGTTCGCGACCCGGCTGCGATTGCGCGCGCTAACGCGCAGGATTATGCTGGCCAACAAGGCTTCGCCGCGTCCGACGCAAGCCGATATGGTGATGCTAAGGCGGCCGAAGCGCTGGCAAAGCAGACGGCTGATAGCAAAGTCTGGCTGGAAAACGAACAGCACCGGCTCGATCTGGCAACGCAACTGGCGACCGCCCAAAACAGCATGGATAAAGACGCCATTGCGCGCCAGACCCTGCTTAACCAGTTGGACCAGCAGGGCATTGTCTTGACCCAGCAGCAGATCGACACCGTGCTGGCGGGTCAAAAGGCCGAAAAGAAGTGGGCCGATCAAGTACAACAGCACACCCAGGCAATTAAGACACTAAAGGACGACGGCGCCAATGCGGTGGATCAGCTGCTGTCGCCCGATGGCATCGAGCACTGGGGCCAGACCTGGCACAACGTGATCCGCAAAGTGCTGACCGATCTGGAACAGATGGCAATCATCAACCCGCTGAAAAACATGCTGTTCGGCGGTAACAGCCCTACACTTGGCGGCGGTGGTGGCGGGATCGGCGGGTTGCTTGGTTCACTTTTTGGTGGCCTTGGCGGCGGCGGTGGTGCTGGCGGCGGCATAGGATCATCGGCGGTCGCTGGCGAAGGCTTTGGCGGCGGCGCTACGTCGATCGGGCTGTTTGCATCGGGTACTGATTCTGCACCTGGCGGCATGGCCATGGTCGGCGAAAACGGCCCGGAATTGGTCAACCTGCCATCCGGCGCCGGTGTGATGACGGCGGGCGAAACTCGTGCCGCTTTGTCGGGCGGTACGGGCGGAAATGTCTTGCATATGCCAGTGACCATCAACGCCCAGGGTGCTGGTCCGCGCGAAATCGATCAGCTGCGCAGCGAGCTGCGCCAGTTCAAGCATGACATGCCCGGCATCGCGTTTCGCACTGTGTATGATGCGCAACAGCGCGCTATGGGCCAACGCTGATGGCGCTGCCTGCGATCCTGACCATGCCTGTCTGGGCTAGCCAGCAGGTATTCGAAATCCAGCGCGTAGATTACCTTGCGCCCGAATCCGGCGGTCGCTTGGGCGGTATTACCGCCGGCTTCCCGCTGTGGAAAACCACGGTTACGCTGGGTGTGATGAGTCTCGACCAGTCTGATGCCTGGCGCGTGTTTATTACCGCGCTGCGCGGAGCGCAGAACAAGTTCTATGGATATGATGCGGCGCGCCTGTTGCCGCGGGCCTATGCCGGCGGACTGCCGACCGGCTTTTCGGGCACATGCAGCGGATGGTCGCAAACCATCGATTCAAACGGGTATGCCATACTGACTTTGGCTGGCCTGCCCGCCGGCCTCGTATTGAAGGCAGGTGATTATGTTGATTTTCGTTGGGGCACGTATCAGCGCTCACTGCACCGCTTGCTGGAATCTGCCGCTGCCGCATCGACGGGCTATGCCACTGCTTCGATCGAGCCACCGATCAATTCTAACGTGGTACCGGTCGGGGCGGTCGCGCATCTCGACAACCCGGCCTGCCTGATGAAGATCGTCACCAGCGAAACCTCGCTCGGCGCATTCGGTCGCCGGGGCCCGATCGAATCCGGCACGATTGTCGCTGTGCAGGATCTGGTGGTATGAAGTCGATCGCCACTGCCGCAATCGCCGCTATGCAGGACGGTACTGCGATCAGCGTTGGCGCGGTGCGCATCGGCACTACGCCGCCAGTGCGAGTATGGGGCGGTTATGGCTCGATCACATTGAATGGCGAAATTTATGACGGCATCGGTGATCGTGGGCTGGTGCAGATTACCGGTTCGACGCTTGGCACCAGCGAACAGAACATCACGCTGCAATTGTCAGGAGTCGAAGCCGATGTCTTGTCAGCATGGAATGCGGCCGGGCTGCAGGGCGCTGTTTGCCAAGTGTGGCTGCTGACATTCGACGGCGCCGGACAAACGATGCTCGATGCGCAGATTTATGCTGCCGGTCGGCTCGACACGATGCCAATTACCGACGTTCCCGGCAGCACGTCTACCATTACAGCCAGTGTTGAAACTGCGGCACGTGGCCTCGGCCGATCGGGCCAGCGCCTGCGCACCGATGCCGATCAACGCCTGATCAGCAGCACTGACAATGCGTTTCAGGCAGTCAGCTTTGCCGGCAACAAGACGCTTTATTGGGGTGGCCAGAAACCCACCAGCGCCAGCACGCTTGGCTGGACCCCGCTTAACGGTCCCGCCAGCTTTGGCGGATACGGATTCAGGTAAACCATGCGCGATTTGTCATCCCTTGCCGCGTACATCGCGGCCGGCGAAGCTGTGCCCTTTGCATGGGGCACCAACGATTGCGTCATGTTCGCGGCCGGCGCCGTGCTTGCGCTGACCGGCATTAACCCGCTGGCAGGGATAGGACGATGGAAAACCGAACGCGGTGCGCTGCGCGCACTGGTCCGGTGCGGCGGCCTGGCGGCAGCAGTGTCATCGGTGCTGACCGAAATTCCCATTGCCCATGCTCATCGCGGCGATATCGGCGCGATCAATGGCGAACGCGGCCTGCTGCTGGTGGTGATCGAGGGCATGACGCTGGTCGGGCCTGATCTGCGCGGCCTTTCGCGCCTGCCTCGCGACCAGCTGGTGCAGGCATGGAGTTCCGGATCATGATGTGGCGTCGACATATTCTGCTTGGCGCGGTGCTTTCGCTGACGCTGACAACGCCTGCCTATGCCGATCCGGTCAGCGTAGCGATCGTCAGTGCGCTGGCGCTCACTGGTACCGCTGCAGCAGTTGCGACAGTCGCGCTCGATATCCTGTTCACCATCGCCGTAAGCGCGCTGATCAACGCTGTCGTTGGCACGCCTAAATCCAACCGTCAGGCGGCGATCGTCACGCTCGCTATCGGCGAGCAGCCACGCACCGCTATCTTTGGTGAGGCGGCCGTTGGCGGGACGCTGTGCGATGCGTTTAACTGGGGCGGCGATTACGGCACAGACTGGGAATGCGCGATCATCGCGATCGCCGATCACTATTGCGAAGGGCTGGTGTCGTTCTATGTCAACGATCAGCTGATCCCTTACCCGTTAGGCGGGTTTTCTGGCGGTACCGTGCCCGATCAGACAGTCACTGGCACGCAAGTTATTTCCGGCAGCACTGTCACCACCACCGGCACGGTGAAATACAACGGCCAGCTTCAGGTGTGGTTTCTGAACGGCAGCGCGTCGCAAACGCTGCCGGGCGTCGTCACAAATGGCGGGTGGTCAACGACAGGCAATTTCGATGGCATCGCAGTGGCTGTCGTAGCCTACAAGGCTGATGATCCGAATTCCAGCAACCCAGTCTGGTCGGGCGGAAGGCCCACGTTCAGCTGGGTGGTAAAGGGCAAACGGTGCTATGATCCTCGCTACGACAGCACTGTCGCCGGCGGATCAGGTTCGCAACGCTGGACCGACCCGACCACCTGGATCTGGTCCAGCAATCCGATCGTGTGCCGATACAACTGGGCGCGCGGGATCTTTGCTAATGATGCCGTCACCGATCCGTCGGCGCTGCTGCTGGGGCGCGGATTGTCAGCTATCGAGGCGCCGGCTGCCAATGTTGCTGTCTATGCCAACATTTGCGATGAAACTGTGGCCTTGCGCAGCGGAGGCAGCGAACCGCGCTATTCCGTAGCGGGCGTCGTGCAATCCACCGACAAGTTTGCCGACACCGAAAAGATGTTTGCCGATTGCGTGGCGGGTATCGTGCTGCAATCGAGCGGATCGGTCGAGATCGAGCCCGGCCACGCACGGTCGACCACGTTCGCGATAACTGATGATGATCTAATCGTTGGCGTCCCGATGACGTTCGCGGCTTTCCGTTCGATCGCAGACAACGCCTGGTGCAACACGGTGGTGCCGGTCTATGTCGAGCCTACACAAAAATGGCAGCAGCATTCAGCTCCGGTGCGGCGTGTGGCAACCGACGTCACCGCTGACGGTGCACAACGCGAAATCGCGCTGACGTTGTCATTTGTGTCCAGCAACACCCAGGCGCAGCGCTGCGGCGAGATCCAGCGCCGGCTTGGCCGTCTGGTGCGCACCGGCCAGATCACGCTGGGCCCGCGCCATATGGGAATAGAGGAAGGAGACTGGGGCACCTGGACCAGCACGCGCCATCTGGGCGGCGCCACCGTCACGTTCCGGGTCGAAGGTTATCAAGTCAATGGGCAGCGTCAGATCATGCTGACGATCAGAGAAATCGCGAGCACGGTCTATGACTGGTCAGCGCCCTCGGATGAAATGCTAAGCGATATCACCAGCACGCCGGTGCTGCCGAATTCGCCGTTCTATCAGTATCGCTATGGCTTGGCGGGCCAGCTCAATAGCCAGATTATCGCCAGCAGCTATGAAGTTGGCACCAACATCGTCACGGCCAGCGCCTAATGGCTTCCACCGTCACCATCGCCACTCACACGCGCATTTATACCGACCGCAGCGTGTCGGTAACAGGCGGCGTGCTAACGTCGTATGACGACGCCAGCGCTATTTCCGATGGCGATACCGTCTACGTTTATTATGACGATCCCAACCGCCAGGGCGGCGCTGTCACCCTTAAAGCTACAAAAGTGCTGGCCAATGCAGTCAACAGCGCCAGCCATCTGGGCCGCCATTTCGTCGGCCAAGTTACCGTGCCGACAACCGGTTCGATCGGCGGCGCCGTAGCCAACCCGGTAGGCGTTCAGGGTGCAATCTGGAACTCCAATATAGTCGGAACACCGGCCAACCTAACAGGTCTGTCTGGGTCAGAGGCGATCAATAATGCCTACTTGCCCTCAGGCAGCAACCACATCGTCAATAGTGAATTTACGCAGGTCAGTGGTACTTACCCTATCGGGTTCAGTGGTGCATGGAGTGGAAACTCTAGTGTCATAACCGGAGCCACAGATAGCGTGATCGCGACTGTTGGCGGTGCCAAAGCGATTCAGCGCGTAGCGACATTTTCTAGTTCGCCGTCTGGCTATCAGTTTGATGGCCTGCAAGTGCTCGACAGTACGCTTTACGGCATTCCAGTCACACCGGGCCAAAACATCATGGCCTCTTGCGCGGTTGCCTCACAGAATACCGCTGGGGTCGCTTACCTTTGCATTACGTGGCTTGATGCTAATGGGGCCTATGTAGCGGAAAATGATGGCGGAAACATATCGTGTAACATCAACGGAGCGACAACTGACATCGCAAGCTGGCCACGCACTCAATGGTCTGCTGTCGTTCCCGCTGATGGCACTTTCACTTCCAAGGTTCGCTACGCTGTAATCAACACGCGATTTAATACAGGAACTGCCACTACACAGACTGTATGGTCGGCCCGTCCTATGCTCAGCATCGTGCCAACAGGGCAGACAGTTTATCCGGCCTATCAAGTCGGCCCCGTTTCACGCTTGGCTGACCAGACCTCTTTGAATACCGCTGCAAACTCAAACGCAATCGGCGGTTTGACACCGGCACAGGTAGCAAACAGCAACATAACCATCGGCTCAAACGGGGCACTGAATGGTGCTGGCGGTGGAGCAGTTACCATTGGCGGGCTTGGCTACACCGGGGCTCTGAACGCAACCTACGGTGCCGAATGGGGATCGAATGTAACCGGCACACCGGCGAACATTGCCGCCTTGACAGGCAGCGAGGCGATCAACAACGCGCTCGTCCCCACCGGCAATGGGAATATGGTCGTCTTTTCCCAGATGGAAAAAGGAACGACGGGATGGTCAAGCGCTTATAATACCCCAACGGCTTCGGTATTATCCACTTTTACGGCGTCGCAAGTGACATATTGCGAGGCATCTGCAACTGCAACTGCGGCCAGCCAGTCCTTCAATATATATAACGGCATTTATCAATGCCCCGTAACTGCTGGTAAATCGTATGCTGCTTCCGCAATTATTGGGTTAGGCAACGGCCAGCCAGCTACTGCAAATCTTACAGTCAACTGGTATAACGGATCTGGAACATACATTAGCGCATCGCCTGTAGGTTCATCTGTAGCAGCTACAGGCGGCGGCGTTTATGAAAGTGGCATCGTAACAGCCCCATCTGGCGCAATATATTGCTTCATTGTCGCATCTGCTGTCTCAACTGGAGCAGGCGCAATTCAAGTGTTCATGGGGCAACCTATGATAACGCCCGCTACAACTGGTCAAGCAGTCGTGCCCGCGTTCAGCCCCGGCCCGAACGCAGTGCCGGGCGCAGACATCACGGCCAACAATACCGCCGCGAACTCAAACGCAGTCGGCGGTTTGACACCGGCACAAGTCGCAAACAGCAACATAACCCTCGGCGCAAACGGAGCATTAAGCGGTGGTGGGGGTGGGGCCGTAACCATTGGCGGTCTGGGTTACACTGGAGACCTCAACGCCACACACGGCGCAATCTGGAACTCCAATATCGTCGGAACGCCAGCCAACCTTACGGGTCTGACTGGGTCAGAGGCAATTAACAACGCGGTATTGCAAACCGCCCTTACAACAGGGACGGTTAAACCTGCAGAATCCACGACGATTACCAGTCAAAGTCCGTGGGCGACAACCACGCTCGTCACCCCTGCCAATGTCATCACGCCCAACCCCAATATGATCTACAACCCCACGGGCCGACTAGGCTTGCAAGGTTGGACGCAATTAGGCGCAACTGCTATTGGTTATAACCAAGGCGGCAACGAGGGTTATTTCTTCCAATGTGTAGGCGGCACCAACACTGGTGGCGTATTGCAGTATCAAGACGTCCCTGTTTACGCCAACGCGTCTTTCAGTTTGTCAGCTATGATATTCGCTGGGAACCTATCAGGCACGGGGGCATATGCTCGCGTCTACATAGACTGGCAGACTTCTTCACATACGCATATCAGTTACTCTAGCACGGCCTGTCAGGTTCCTGCGGGCAACGGCTGGACATATGTAGCTTGCCCGAATCAAATCGCACCATCGAACGCGGCATTTGCGCGGGTGTGTGTGGATATAAACGGTCCAGGTACTTGGACAAATACCAACACCGCATGGAAGCTTATCAAGCTGGAAGGTGGCGCTGCTTGCACGCCTTATCAGGATAACGCGACGTATGGGGCGGCGTATCAAGGGGGTACGCTAATTGACTCTCTCAAGCCCGCGCAGGCGGGCGCGGACGTCACCAGTCAGAACACTGCCGCATTTATCAACTTGCAAGGCGCGCTCGCCACGCAAAACACTGTCAACGCGGGCCAAATCGCCGTTGGTGCGGTATCGACAACCTATTCAGCATCAAGTTCCACAACAACTAATGGCGTCGGTGGATCAAGCTACAACCTGCTTAATTTAACAATTACGCCGACTGCCACGACTGATAAATTCCAGATCACGTTGTCAATAACCGGAAGCTCGACTTTCACAAATCCGATTAGCGGCACGTCACAAAGTGGCGTCATATTTGTCTCGGTGACTAACGGAACCGGAGATACTTTCTCATTTGCCAACATGATTAGTCAAACTGGCGTCTATCAGGAAACGCTAACCGGGCTTTCATCGGCAACCACTCTCACGCTCAAAATTCAAATATCGGGCAATTCTACAAACACTTCGGGCCAAGTCACAGCTTGCTCGCTCAACGTCGTACAAACGAGGGCATAATGACCGACTACGCAATCATCTACGACGCCACAACCGGTACGCAAATCGGCAACTACATGGGGCCGGACGGCACTACGGCGATTCAGACGCTCCCGCCCGGTGCAATATATATGCTCGTGCCGGTTGATCTTTGGGTGACGCCGGTAAGCATCCCCGCCGTTCAGGCTCATGTTTGCACCCAGATCGACGCTGGCGCAGATGCGGTTGCATCGTCGCTTATCACCCTAAGCCCGCGCCGGGTTCAGACGGCTATCGCGATCAAAGAGGAGTGCGACACCTACGTCGCCGGCACCTCGACAGACGCCAAGTTCCCGTTCCTGTCTGCGCTGGCCACCGCCAACGGAACGACGCTTGCGCAAGAGCAAACTACGTTTCTGACAGAGTATGCGGCACTGGTCCCACCGGGCGCACTCATCAATGCGACTGCCGAAGCGGCCAAGCGCAAAGTCAGTGCCGCAACCAATCTGGCGGCAATCGCTCAAGCATCACAGATCAACTGGCCCGCTGTCATGGCCACATTGACACCGGCATCTAAAACCACCGTCTAAAGGGCGACCCTCATGACATTGCTAAACCGCTTGGCAGCCGTCGCGCTGCAATGCCTTATTGCGCTTGACGAACTCGTGCAGGTCGCGATCCGCAGTCCGATTTATCTCGTCACCGGTCACAACCTCCCATCCGCGCATGAGACGATCAGCGCATGGGTTGGCATGTCGGCGGCATTGGGCAAAGGCTGGGCGATCGAGGCGCAAAAGCTGATCGACGCGATATTCGGTCAAGGCCACTGCGCACGCGCGGCCAATCACGAAGCCTCCGTCGATAGCCCGGCGCAATGAACATGCCGGATCAAGCGGCACAGATCGCTCGGGCGCAAGAGCGCGCCGATGCAGCCCAACGAGACATTTCGCGCGTGGAGGAGTCATTGGGCGACAGGATCGGCACGCTTGAAACGGCTGTAACAGAAGGTTTCAAGGCCACCAACGAAGCGCTGTCTCTGCTCACTCAAGAGATCAGCGAGCTTAAGGTCGAAAACGCCAAGCGCACGGGGGCGGAACGCGCCTTCAAGTGGATGTTCGGGGTGATCCTGGCAATTGCGATCGCGCTCGCAGGCATCGTCTACAACGGCCACGTCGCAGAGCATCAGGTGCACTGACATGAACCTGACAGTCCGCTCGCTCGCCTACCTCGCACTTGAGGAAGGGCTGGTTCCAGAGGCGTATCTCGACAGCGGCAACGTGTGGACTTGGGCGATCGGTCTAACCGCTGCGGCTGGCGTCAAAGTACAGCAATACGTGAACCGGCCCGCTCCGATTGACGTGTGCATCAAAGCGACGATTGCGCACATCAACGCGACCTATCTTCCGCAGATCAATCGCACGTTCGCGGGTCACGCTCTGAACGATGCACAGTTTTCCGCAGCTCTGTCGTTTCATTGGAACACCGGGGCCATCGGACGCGCGCACTGGGTCAACGATTGGCTTGCAGGCGATCATGACCGCGCGCGGCACGAACTGACATCGAACTATCTCAACGGCGGTCTGCTTCAAGCGCGGCGCAATCGCGAAGCCGCTCTGTTTTTCGACGGCAAGTGGCCCGCTGATATGCGGTGCCCTGTCCGGTCGGTCAGCCATCCCGGTTATCATCCGGTCAAACCCGTCGCCACCGACATCACACCAATTTTGCAACAGATTTTAGGAGGAAACTAACATGGCCGCTTTGTCGAACTTCATCGAAAATCACCTGATCGACTTTCTGCTGCGCGCGCAGTCGCTCGGCATTACCGGCGCAACCGCAGCAGCTGGCACTGGTCCGGCTACGACATACATTGCGCTTTTCACCGCTGCACCCACTGCGGCAGGTGGCGGCACCGAAGTCGTCAGCACCGGCACCAATTATTCTCGTGTGCCCATTACATCGGCTTTGACCGCATGGGCCGGGACGCAGGGGGCTGGAACGACCGTCGCGTCGTCTGGCACGTCTGGCCAGACATCGAACAATGCCGTCGTTACGTTCGCAAACCCATCCGCGTCGTGGGGCACCATTACCTCGGTCGGCATCTTTGATGCTGCCACCGGTGGCGATTTGCTTATGTTCGGCAATCTTACCAGTCCGCAGGCCGTAAGCCCGACCAATCCGGCAATTTTCCCGGCTGGTTCGCTGGTTTTGTCGCTGAGCTGATCAGCCGCACACAATCCCCTTTAGATAACGAGGCTGATCATGGCAGATGGCGTAACACTTAATTCGGGCGCGGGCGGCGCGACTATTGACACCGAAGCCGTCGGTGCAGGCGGCTCGCATATTCAGCGCATCAAGATTGTGACTGGTGCGCGAGATACTGATGGTGGGGATGTTTCTGCTGCAAACCCGCTTTCGGTTCAGCCATCTGTATCGTCAGCCTCCGCCCTTACCCTGGGCACACCATACAGCTTCGTCAATTACGGCAGTGTGGTGGTTCAGGTCGATAGCCTGTCTGGGGGCGATACAATTTCATTTGCTGGCTCGGTTGCCAGCGGTGGGACGACATACCCCCTACAGGTGATGAGCTTGTCTGGCACATACGGCACGATTGCCAGCACCATTTCAGCGACCGGGACATATGAAATTCTCGGTGCAGGCAAGCAGTATGTGACAGCAACCAAAGCGGGCACCGCATCAACCCCCATCATCACCGCTTCGGCCAGCCAGTAAAGGGCGATTGATATGTCAGTAGATAACGCCGCCCGCGCGCTGGCGATAAGCGCAAAAACAATTGCCGGAACTGCGCAAAGCGGCACTCGCCGTGCAAACAACCGGATTGCAAGCCGGGCTATTTCAGGCAAGCCAAGTGTTGTAGCTCTCACAAGCGCAGCATTGACGCCTAGCAACGTAAGTTGCGCGACTACGGGCGTCACCTATAACATTCGAGTTGCAGCGCCCGCTCAATTTGATGCGGTGCGTATTCTTGTCGCAAATGCAGCATCATCTGCTGTGACCGGCGTACGTGCAGCCTTTTCATTGGCCACTGGAAGTGGCGGTTGGCAGGCCGGTTTGCCGGGATCAGGGGGGAATGTTACAGCCGCTATCGGTTCGAATCCCGGCAACCAAACAGTTGCGCCATCGACAAAGGGGGGATTCCTCAACATCGGTGGATCAGCCGGCGCTTACACATTTAACCGAATGACGTTCGGTTACAAAATCGAGGTCGACCTTCCTCCGGCCATAGTGACTTCACCTACGGCTGTCCCCAGTTGGACCGTATCTGACTGGTCGCCATGTGCTCCCGTTGCACGCACTGACGGCGGCACACTGCCGTTGGTTGACATCCGGTTGCAGTTTCCGCCGTCTGGATACACGCCAATAAGCGGAGCGACATCAAGTTCGCCCGGCGTCACTCTGGTTGCTGGTTCAATGGGCAACTGGGCAATTGACAGCGCAATCGACAGTGGCCGCCCGTTTAACGCTGGCCTTATGTGGCGCGTGCTTGGGCAAAACGACACGGGCGTTGATAAAACCATAAACTTTCAAGGATCGAATACGCCAAGTGTTGGCTTAAACGGTCCGTTGATCATTGTTCAATTTCACACGCTCACCGACATTCACACTATCGTGTATCTGCAAGACAGCATCGGTGAATACAACGCTACGGGTGAGTACGCTAATACCTACGCATTTCGAGGCGCGATGGCCGCTGCGGCGGCTACAGGCAAAACGATTAGCTGGTGCCCTCTGACATGGCCAAGCGGTGCGGCGGCGCAATATATGTTGAGCGCTACTCCCATCATGGATTACCTCCAGCCCGAAATTGTTTGGGCAAAACCAATGGGGCCGAACGATACTGCGTACGCAACGCTAACGCAGGATAACGTGTCAACAGCGTATTCTAACCTTGGATACGCGATGAGCTTGGCGCAAAAGTATAAATCGAAAGTTATCATTGAGCCGCACTTGGCGGTAAATAATAGTGCGCCGGATACGTGGGGCGCAACTGACAGCTTCCGTATCGCATGGAATAGCTACTACGCATCTCAAGCAGCCAGCATGGGATATACGTTCATTAACACCGACGTGCCATGGATATCTGGTGGGTCAATCGTTTCTGGTCAGCAGCAGGCAAATTCCAGTTACACCGCCGACGGCACCCACGCGAATGAGGCTGGGCACACGGCCCTCACTCCTGTTGCAACCGCTGGCGCAACCGCAGTCCTTAATTCGCCGTAACGCCCGATGAGCGCGGTCATCTAATAGACCGCGCTCGTTAATCAGCATCGCTGACGCCTTGGCGTATTTTCGGCCAGAAACATAATGGAGCGAGCCGATGCTGCTTGCATTCTCAAATAACCTATCGTCCACAGTGACAAATCTCGCTGCGACGATCGCCGCCAGTTCGTTGCTAACTGCCGCCTTGGTGCCAGTGACGACGGTATCTGCATCGTTGCAGGCTGGTTCGTCAGCAAGCGCCACGCTCGCAACAGTTAATGCGCTATCTGCCTCTATTGCGCCAGCCAGTTCACTATCGGCCACGCTCGCGACCGTAAGCCCATTGTCAGCCACACTTGCAGCCGGATCCGCGCTTTATGGAGCGCTAGGCGGATCAGCTATGTTGTCCGCAAATCTGGCGGCATCTTCGTCACTGACCGGCGTGTTGATGAGCATACAGCCAGTCGGCGCCAATTTGACAGGCACATCCACTCTGACCGGCGTGCTGGCGAGCGTGCAGCCGATCGGTGCCAATCTGACCGCATCTTCATCACTTACTGGTGCGATGGGGAGCGTAAGTATGGTTTCGCTCGCCGCCACGCTTGGAGCAACGTCGTCGCTGACTGGCACTTTTGGTTATGCTGTTCCGCCCGTGACCAATGGACCGTGTTATTTTCAAGCGCAGCATCGGATGATCTTCGCCCCCAGCAAACTCGCCGTCGAAGTCTGGAACATCGGCGTCGACTTTAGCCCGCAGCTTTTGACCGGCGAAACGATCACGAGCGGGTTTGCCAGCGTCATTAGCGGGTCGTGCGCGGTCACATACGACAACCTCTCCGGCACCGTCGCCACCGTGACAGTATCGGGCGGAACATCCGGCGCGCGTTCGATCATTCAGGTCGGCGTCAACACAAGCACCGGCGAAGTGCTGGCCGAAAACATCACCATTTCAGTCGTCTAAGCCTACGACCTAAATCAACGTCACGATCTGCCAGCCCGCGTTTTTGCGGGTGCTTTCGTGCGTCCTGTTTCCATCAAACGGAGGGACAACCGACATGAAATTCATTTCTTACGTCAAAGCGCGGCTGGCCGAGCGCAGCACATGGGCAGGCATTTCCGCGGCTGTTGTTGCCGCTGCTGCTGTGACTGCTCCGTACTCTTACATTTTGATCGGCATCGGTGTCGTGATGGCATTCGTACCAACGGGGGGCACTGCCGATGTCTGATGCTCAGACGCTTACAGGCATGACGCTGTCGGATCTGGCGCCGTTTGTTCGGGGCGGCGCTTTGCCTTCGGGGCAAGCTGATCATCTGATGCTGATTGTCGGGCTCGATGACGTTCACGGCGCGCTCAAGTTCATGCTCTCGGGCGTGACCCACGAGCTGCACCTGAATATGTTCGGCTATGACGATGACGAGCTGAACGACTTGATCTGGTCGAAGGTCGAAGATCCAAACATCCTCGTTCGGATCACGCTCGACAAGAGCCAGGCTGGCGGAGTGCATGAAAAGAAGCTGCTCGATGCGGACCGCGCGCGGAATCTGGCAGACTTCAACACACACTTCGCAATTGGTCAGAGCGCGCAACACCAGATCAGCCACACCAAAGGTGCTGTGCTTGATGGCGTGATCGCATTCCATGGATCGACGAATTGGTCGATCAGTGGCGAAGGCACGTTCACGCTCAAGGGACAGCCTGGCGGTCCGGGGTACAAAGCGCAGAACAACACAAATAGCTTCTTCACCGATCCGTGGTCGATCAATCGGTTTCGGCAACGGCTGATGGCCGAGCACGACATCGCAGCCGCCCAGTCGGTCAAAGTAACCACCACCTGAAGGAACTATCATGTCAGACCAGACCACCATCGTCGCAGGCGTGCGCCTGATGTTCAAGGATATCGGCAGCGGCCAGCATGCGCTTGCAACGTTCGACGTCGGCAACGATACGGCCGCAGCCGTGCAGTCGCCCGTCACCCCGGCCGCGGCCACGGTCAAGACATCGGCCGGCCGCATGTATGGCTGGGTACTGCAGAATTCTGCCGCGTCGCTGCGCTCGGTCAAGTTTTTCGACACCGCCGGCGCTGTAACGATGGGCACAACGCCTGCGCTGTTTGAAATCGATATCCCTGCTGGCGGCGTTGCCCAGCTATCGCCTGACGGTGGCGTCGGCTTTTTCAACGCAATCAAATGGGCGGTAACCAGCGCTAAGGGCCTGACTGACAGCACCGTAACCGGGCTCGCGCTCAACGATGTCAGCGGCGCGATTTTCTACGCCTGATGCAACACGAAGGGAAGGCATGATGTCTGAGCTTGAACAAGCTTCTAGCGTAGAAGCTGCAAAAATTCGCGCGGAAATGACCAGCGAACTGTCGGCGCTGGAATCCGGCCTGCTGGCTGAAGTCGCCAAGCTGCGTGCCGAGATGAACGGTCCGACTGGGCACATCATCCTGGGTGTGGTGGTATTCTTCGGCGGGGTGCTGACCGGTCACTGGCTGTGAGCATGTTGCTCGGTCTGGTCGGGCTATTATGGTCCCGGCTGTGCTCGTTGTTCGGTATCGCGCTTACCGGGGCGACAGCTTTTGTCACCCGCAACCCGTGGCAGGCGCTGGTGCTGGCGATCACCGCGGTGTGCGGCGTGCTGGTCTGGCGTAACGACCGGCTAGCCGACGAGCGTGATGCGGCAAATCGGACGATTGCCCAGATCAAGGCCACGCAGAAAGTCGCAACCGACAACCAGATCCACATCAATCAACTGCCGGCGATCAAGAGCGCCGCAATCGCGAGTCAATCCGATGACGAAGCCCCGGCTTATTTCGCTGCTGTTTCCGCTGCTGCTGATACTCACCGCAGCATCGTGCGACCAGCGACCTGTCCGGTCAGCCCTGCCAGTGTGCCTAGCGCCGATCCGGCTGTCGAAGGCGTTCACGGACCCGCTGTTGTTGCCGGAATGGTGGCCCGCCCCAAAGCCGAGGACGACCTCATCGTCGCCGCAGCAGCCCGCGCAGCTCAAATGCGTGCCGATGCACAAGGCTGGATAGCTGACGGAATCGCTGTGCCGGATGATGGGCCGCAACCTTGACCACAGAAAAGTCGATTCCCATTGCGGACTTGAGGCCTGCATGTGAGATTAATCCCGCTCGTTGACAGGTTGGGGATAACTCTCGATAGATCATGCATGGCTGAGAATCAAAATTCCTTGCCGGCAGGCATACCGGACCTCGTTGCAAAGCTTAACGAAATGGGTCCTGATTTCACCCTTGGTCTCGATACCAATCGAGAATGGGCAACTGGCATTCAGGCTTTTCCAAATCCGGATTTCACACTATTTGTTTTTCGGGAGCAGACCTATTTGCCAATGGCGGATGAAAAATTTCATCTCTCCATAAAAAATGTTGCAAGCATAGTTGTGCCCACGAGAAGTGTCCGAGAATTTTGCGATAATCTGAAGCAGAGCCTTGACGCCTTGGATGCTTTGATCGCGAGCCAAGTCGCCAATGGCTAATAGACCTGACTCGATAAGTTTTTCATGGGTCGCGATGGCCCCATCGATGGCTGCATATGCTTACGTGATGACGAATGCTTTACCTTCTTCTGGGATAAAGGTGGGCGAAATGACTCAATCGACAAAACCTCAGGCGGCGAGTGGCGCATCTGCCCCGACGACTTTTGTCGATGACCGACTTTTGAAAGCAGAGATCGCTGCATCTGAAGCGCGCACTGACACTAAATTTGAAAAACTTATTGGCAAGATTGAAGGGATTAACTCTCAAATAACAGCCGTAAACGAAAAGATTGTTGCCGCTGATGCATATAATCATTCGATGAAATGGCAGATTATGGTTGCCATTATTACATCGACGATTGCCTTAGGAGCACTGGCTTATTCAGCTGCTGGTGTAGGGCTAGCGGGCATGAGTTTTACCGCGAGCGCATTCCAAGCGGGTATGGCTGCAGGGACATCAAAGGGCGCGGAGCAAGCAGCAAGGGCCGCCTCACCAGTTGCCGTGCCATCACCTGAATCGACACCGTCTTTGGCGCCTTAAAACTTCAGGCACAAGTGATCTAACAAATCATTTTGTATTTGCCAGCGCTGGCAATACCTCTTTCTCGATCAACTTCCGCAGATCCAGAAACGCCACATAGGCGTCGTTCTTCAGGTGCGCGCCATGCTCGCACCGGCTGCCTTCAGGAAATTCGCGCAGGCGATGATAGAGTGCTTCAAGACGGTCGTGGAGATCGGCGGCGTCGGTCATCTTCGCTTGATGCCACGACCGGCACGGCGGTCAACCCAAGGCCCGAAATGGCGTCCAAGAGGTTAGCCAAGTGGTTCGGGATGCCACAGGATTGCGTTGGTTGGATTTATGGGGTTAGCCAAGCCATGAAGCTGAATTAAAACGGTTCATACATGACCTCCACTCCTGCCAGCGCCTCAAAAAATTATTCTATTTCATAGGGTTAGCAAGCGTGTCTTGGCTAACCTTTTGATCCAGTTTTGAATGGGTAGCCAATTCGTCGATTAGAGCATCCAATTCGGGACTGCGCTCAAACCACTCGCCGCGGATTCGCTGCTTGGCGAAGGTCTTGTGAAAGTGTCGTTCCATTACTGGGCCGCCTGATACTATCGCAAGCAAGCGAAGGGTGCGAATTGATCCGACGGCAAGGTCGGCCATTCGCGCGCGCAGGTTGCCTGACCATCCGATCTTGACCGCATTTTCGCCGTTGCTGACGAAATAAAAAAAAGTTCCCTCGGGGTAATTGATGGCCTTCGATTGCTTTGGCGGCATCACACCGATCATGCATTCAGCGATTTGCGTGTGAAACTCGGCCGTGCCTGGATCGGCATCAATGTAACGGCTTCGGCCGTTTTTGCGAAAACGGTACCTGACTTTACCGTGGCGATCTTTGAACGCCGATACGTGCTTAGGAAGACTTGTCATCTTGCGCCTTCCTATCGAACGCGATCACGGGGGCCATGGCTTGTTCGGCCATGCGTTTTTGTTCGACGGCGGCGGTGTAGACGGCGACTTGGCGGTCGGTGGTCCATCCGCCAACCGCTTTTAGTTCCTGGTTGCTGGCTCCAGCTTCGGCGGCGCGGCGGGCGGCGGCTTTACGTAGGCCGTGGGCGCTGCAGTGGGGCAGGCCTGCGGCATCACACCATTCGCGCATGCGCATGCCAAGGCCTGCCACCGTGAACGGTTTGCCGTAATCGTTGACCAGGAAGGTCTCGGTGCCGGTGACAGCCATCGCGGCGATCGCTTCAAGCAGCTGGGGCGCGGCAGTCAGGTTCAGCTTTGTGCCGCTGCTGTTTTTGGTCTTGGCGGGCGTGACCTCGATATGGCCGTCGATCAGGTGCTTGCGACCGAAGGCAGCGGCATCACCCCGGCGCTGTGCCGTCCATAGAAAGATCTCCAGCGCCAGGCGCGCCTTGGTGCCCAGTGCCCAGTGGTTGCGGTACTGCGCGATTTCCAGTTCAGTCCAGGTGTGGAAGCCACCCTTTGGCACCGAGATCGATGCGGCCTGCGCCACCGGGTTTTGTTTGGTGATTCCCAGCAGTTTGAACCCATAGTCGAAAAACGGCAGCAGCTCTCCGCGCAGGTTCATCGCTGCACTGGGGCCGCCGATCGTGCGGCCCTTGTCGTTTTTGGTCTTGATCGCGGCCTTTGCCAGTATCGCCTCGATATGGTCGAACCGCCAGTGTTCGATTTTGTCTTTGCCGAATTCACCCACAAACTTTTCAAGGATCTGACGCGCATTGTGCAGCGTCTGTGGGGCCTTCGTGCCGGTGAAGGTGGTCGACGTGTAATAGCGCGTGGCGGCCCAGGCCACAGTGCCGTGCGGATGGGTATCCTGCTTTGGCGCGGCGATGCCGGCGATGATCGCGGCCAGTTCTGCCGCGCCCTCTTTCGTATTGGGGTGCGCGGTCAGGTAAGCGCTGCGCGCCCCCTTGCGCCAGCGATAGCGGCGCTTGCCGTGCCGATCGACAAACGATGAGACGTTGTCGGGCAGTTTTTCCTTACGAGGTGCCATTGATCAAGAGCCGGTCCAGTGGATTCGCGGTGTATTCGATAACCTGCTCCTCGGCGGCAGCAGACACAACTATTTCACCATTGGGGGCAACACGTATCGAACGAATGTCCATGCCAGCGGCCATCACGCCTTTGACGAGGCGGGTGATATCGGCCTGGGTAAAGCGAGCCGGTGCAGTCATCGGGTTGCCTCATCGTTCAGGACGTGGCGGCGTACGGTGACGCCGAAGTTTGTCAGCAGCAGGCCGTTGCTGCGCGCGCTGGGAAAGTCGCATAGGCCCCAGCGGCGCAGCTCGGCCGCATCGTGTGCCGTGCGCGCGCGATAGGCCGGGGCGTGTTTGTCAAAATAGGCATTGGCCAGCGCCAGCGCGATCGGGCCGGGCAGTTCGCGGGCGAAGCTGGCGGCATCGGGCAGATCGGCGATCAGTTGCTGCCGCCAGCGGCGTTCGGCGGTCACCGCGTGCTGATCAAAGGTAGTGGGCGCGTTCATGCCGCCCCCAGAAATGTTTGAGGCGTGAATTTGTCGGTCTGGTTGCCCCAGCTGTCCCACCCGGTGCGGGTGGTGCGGGCGAACAGTTCGACACGTGGCACATCGCCGAAC
This sequence comes from uncultured Hyphomicrobiales bacterium, assembly GCA_903932565.1. Classification (GTDB taxonomy): domain Bacteria; phylum Pseudomonadota; class Alphaproteobacteria; order Rhizobiales; family Beijerinckiaceae; genus Terripilifer. Next base: position 22,279 of record CAIZGQ010000401.1, on the reverse strand, counting down.
AGCGATTCCAGCGCAGGGTATTGTTCGTCGGGCTTGCGGCTGTGTTCGCGTTTGGGGGCGACGATCAGCTGGCGCACGCTGTGGTCGCATACGCGTAGGCCTTTGCCGCGTTTGAATAGCAGGCACGGCTCGACTTGTTTGCGGGTATATTTCCCCATACCGATCGGCGCGGGTGCGACGTCCTGGCTGAACAGAACGATCTGGTCGGGGTGCAGGCGGCGTTGCTTGGCCCAATAGAATAGGTCGGTCTTGAACTCGAAGCCCCACGCCCGGCCGAGATCAAGCGCCTGATCCAGATGGCTGCCGATCACCCACATCGCCAGCACCGCGTCGTCGGCGGCGATCTCGGCGATCGGCAGTGCAGCCATGTCCTGGGCGGACATCACCGGATAATGATCATCGCCGGTCTTTTGCGTGGGGGTGCGCTTGGCGCCCGACCATAGCAGGGTTTCCCATGGCGGATCGGTCAGGATCAGTGCGTAGCGGTGGAGTTGGACTTCGCAACGCATGATCATTTGCTGGGTGGTGGCAGCGGCGAAAAGCGGCTTTGCTGAAAGAACACGCCACCCGGCCCGCACTTTTGACGGCCAAACAAGGTGCGCGTACCCGATCGTTCGCGGTGCGGATCGAACGAGCTGTAAGTATATTTTTCGCCACGTACCAAATCGAAGGCTGGCTTGGTCGGCCGCCAGCACTCGGGCGGATGGCCACCGATATACGTCCGCAGGAACTTACAATCCTTGCAAAAGGGGCCGTCAGACATGGTCAGACCTCGGACGCTTCGGCCGATTCGCGTTCGGTCTTCAGTACTTCGATCAGCTTTTCGCGCCGCACCGCGGCTTCCTCTTCATCGATCAAGCGTTCGGCCTCTGCCCGCTGGGCCTCGATGTCGGTGATCGACACCTTAATCAGCAGTTCGACATAGACGTGATCGTCGTCGCAATCGCGGTTCCAGCCATTCGCGGGGTAGAAGGCGATACCTTCGAGCGGGGTGCCGGCGAACTTTGGAATGGCCATTTGCGATGCCTTGTGCTCGATGGCGCGGATGCGATTTTGCTCGGCGCGTTCGGCCTCCCAGTCGCGCGGGGCTTCAGTCTTTTTGGTTTCATCCGCAGGCTTCAATCGGCCGATACGTTCGAGGCCGGTGCCTTCGGCATTGATGGCATAGACGGCGATCGACTTTTTCAGCTTTGTCTTGCTGGGTTGATCGCAGTTGTCCCACGCCAACGCGAAACCTTCGGGCGGTTTGGGCATGCGGGCCATGCGTGCGGTTTCGGCAACGAACAGGCCAGACTTGAAACCGTCTGCCTTGGCCAGTGCGGGCACGGCGGCTTCGCCCATGGCGGTTGCCAGCTTTTTCAGCAGCGGCACATCGACGATGCGCTGCTGGCCTTCGGCGCCCATGAACATCTCGGCTTCGATGCGGCCGCCTTCGGCCTGATAGGCGACCAGGCCGACGAAGGTCGCCAGTGGCGCATCGAGGGGCAGGGTCTTGCCACGGATTTCATAGCGGATCGTATTGGCGTTGTGCCCGCTGTATGTGTCGCGCTCGCGCGCGGCGAAAACCTTGCGCTGCAGATCGTGGTCGGTGGTGGCCGCGTAGGCCTTGGCGGCATCGAGCGAGATCAGGTCGGCGCGCAGCGCGTCGAGTACTTCGGGGCAGAGGCTGGCGAGGCGCAGGCGGCCTTCGACGTGGCGCACGGTCTTGCCGAAGCGTTTGGCGCATTTGGCGATGGCCGCGTCGCGGTTCAGATCGGGTGTGTTGTCCACAATCGCCTGATAGGCGGCGAATTCGTCGGCCGGGTTCATGCTGACCTTGTGCAGATTTTCCGACAGGCTGATTTCGCGGGCTTCGTCGCGATCTTCGACCAGGCAGGCCACCGGATGATCAACGGCAAGGCGGCCATCGGCCACCAGCAGCTGCATCGCCTGAAAGCGCCGGCCGCCCGCGATGACCTCCCATTTGTCGTCCCACCCTTCGGTGGCTTCGCCGGTCATGAAATGCGCGGGCACCACGACCAGATTCTGGATCAGACCGCGCGCGGCGATGTCTTCGGCGAGCGATGCGATATCGGCATCGCGTTCGGTGTGGCGCACGTTCAGGCTCGACAGGCACAATGTGTTGAGTGGCAACATGGAAAGAGTCATGAAATTCTCCTGTTCAGACGTGGCCGCGAAGTTTGCAAAAGCGGTTGGTGCAGGCGCCCGCGTATTCGCGGCTGCGAAGTGTCTCGCATTGGGCGCACCAGCCCTTCCCCGAAGCACCAAAGACGCGCTCTGGCGGCGGCGCCGTGAAGGGGCGCGCAGCAGGAATTGGCTTGGTGATGAGTTTGGGCGGGGAAACCGCGGTGACTGGTCGCGTGAAGCTTGGCTGTGCTTCGCCAGATGCCAGGCTAAGCATGGCGCGTGCGATGGCAGTCACAGCGGACAGTGCGCGATCATGATCCTGAAGTGCTGCGCCACGGGATATCCAGCGCTCGGGAAGGATCGATCCGATCGACGCAATCAGCTTCGCGGCCGTCAGGCTTGTGTCGTTGACCTGGTCGAACAGCTCGACGACTGCCTTGATCAACGTCGCAGATTGCCGAACCGCCTTGTCGGGCCACGCTGCGCGTAACACGGTCAACGCGAAGCGCGTGGCCGGTTCGCCTCTGGCCGCAAGCATTCTGACGATCATCGGTGCGCATTCCAGATCGCCCGGCTTATAACTGGCCGTGTTGCTGTTACGCATTACGCGCCAGCCCGTGTCGTTGAGCAGCTGCTGCACCTGTTTGGCGTCCGGATCGCCAGCGGCCAGCATACCGTGAAAGATTTGGCCTTGGCTGAGCTTCTGCCGGCGCGTATTCAGCTCAACGAAAGTGCGCGCCTCATCCGCGTGGTCGAGAGAAGATGAAATGACGCAAGGGACATAGGGGATGTCGCCGCGCTCGATCGCGCCTGCAAGCCGGTGCTGGCCGTCCAGCACCCAAAGCGAGCCATCGGTGCGGCGCGCAACCACAAGCGGCTGACACAACGTCCAGTTCCACTTCTTGACCATTCCCGCGATGATGCGGCGTGATGCTTCGCTGTCAGTGGCGCGTTGATAGGTCGGGTCGACCTGCAGGCGCGTGACCGGCACCTGTTCCAAGCTGGGTGGATTTCCGACCTGTGGGCCGGGCTCGATACGGCGCGGTGCGTTCATAGCAGTATTCCTGAAGGTGCGGCTACGGCGGCCGGTTGTGGATTGGAAGCCGCGATCGGCGCGGCTGCGGTGTTGCATGTGAAGCAACGCCAAGGGCCTATGGGCCCGGTCAGAGAAAAGCTTGGCTGCGGGGCGCCGCAATCTTCGCAGGTGGTCGGCTTCCAGGCGGTCGGGTCACTGGTCACTGCGTTCATCCAATGACCAATGCGTGTGCCAAGAGCAGCCAGCGAAAAAGCCGACTGAAAAGACTGCTGGAACGATGGCAAGCCAGACCATGTGAAAGCCTTTCAGATACCCAGTTTCGCCGCAACGCAGCCAGCGAGCGCGGCTACTACAAGGCCGATGCAGAAAGTGAGGTTTGGATATCGCGCGCTGACGCTGGCGAGATTGCGCAGGACAATCACCGCGTGGCGGCCTGCAGCAAGATCTCAGCCAAATAGAATAGGGTGAAGCTGATCAGTCCGATAGAGATGAGGGGCGCACGGGTAGCCATTACGCGGCCATCGCAAGGTTACGTGTTGATGGATGCCGATAAGCCGGAATGCGGTGGCCATTCACATCGTGCTGCAGCGCAAGGCATACCTTTTGGAGGCTAACCGCAGTGGAACGTGCAGGTTCAGCATCGGCTTCAAGGAAGCGATCAAACGCCTGATTACGTGCCTTAGTCAGCAACGGTGCCCATGTTGACCGCGGGCAGATCTCTTCGGCGGCAAGCCATCGGATTGCGCCGGGTGACATTGAATGCTTGCTGGCGCGGCTCATATCTTCGAGATCGGCAATCAACTCGTCGATCTCGGGTAGCGAAGCACCGGCGATGCATGCAATCGCAAGCCAAGGCCGCAGATGTCTCTCGGCCTCTGCAATCGACATACCGCGGTTGCGCACGACAGTCTGGGCAGTGCGTTGTCGAGTCTGGTAGATGCTCGCAGCTAATTCTGCGACTGTGGTTGGCGCGGTCATCGTGACGCCGCCCGCCGCCGGCGATGTGGGCCAGCATTGATTGCGTCCATGCGCTTCGCGTGAAGCTGGCCACCAGGGACAGTCATGTTGCCGCTGGCAGTGCCTGGCACTGTGCTGGAGCGGCTGATCAGCAGGCTGCCGTCGTCATTTCGGCGCTGGATGCGCACCTGTTCGCCGGTCGGCGCAAGAAATGCGTCAGAGCCGGGCGCGGGGAAATCTGCAGGAATGTGGAGCATGGTTGCCTCCCGTTGGTAACGGGAAGCACAAATGTGCGACTAAATCGTACGTGTCAACGAAAATTTCGCACAGTCAGCTGTGATGATATCGCCGATCGTCAAGGTTGTTTGGTGCAAGGTTGAGTTTCGCAGACAGGACGATTCCCACCACACGCACTTCATCGTCAACGAACATACCGTTATCAGGGCGGCCGACATGGATCGGATCGGAAAATTCGGGCTCCGTGGATTCCGCCAAAAGAATGTAGTCTTCCCCGTCCATAGCGAGTCGTTTGCAGGTCAGCTCTACCAGATCGTGATTGTGGCGCTCGACGATAACAAGGTCGCCTGGCCGTGGCGGGATCGCGGAAAACTTCACCCAGAGGCATTCAAGATCAGAGCCCGGTGGGATGGTCCGATTCATCGAAAGACCTTCCATTCTTACCGCGAACCTCTCTTCGGTTTTATACCGGGACGGGCCAAATCTCGCTAAGTAACGCTCTCTATCTGGCCAATTTGTTTGGGCTCGCCAGATGCCCGCAGCGACAGCGCCCTCAACCTCAAGCCAGTTATTATCTTCGGCGTCGACTGTGGTCGAAAAGCTGCTGAACTTGCCAGTTATCCCGGCAAGTTCCATCGTCTCCTGCTCGGGGATGCCGCGTTCTGAGAAGATCGCTGCAAGGCGCTTTGTGAGATCCAGCGGTAGGATCGGCTTTTTGAATTTGAGTGCCGACTCGTACGTTGCATAGGTCGAGTGCGGCATTTCAAGGAAATCGGCCAGCGCGCGTGATGACAATTTGGGCTTGGCGCGAACGCGCAGCGCCTTCAGCCGTGAAGTTACGTGTTCCATGCCCCAGTGTGGCGAAATGTTCGCACAAAATCTGTGCGAATTAGTCGTTGCTAAACGTGCGACAAATTCGTACGAGTGCGCACCATGGCAAGTCAGCTCGATCTTTTCTCGCGCCTCGGGGGTGTCAGGCGTTTCGCCGACCTCATTGGTGAAGCGCCATCCACGGTGCAAAGCTGGAAATCCGCTGGGCGTATTCCTGCTCACAAGCAGCCCGGTGTGATTGAGAGGGTCAGTGCCGCTGGGCATGTGATTTCCGCTGAGGATGTTGTGTTCCCATTTGGGCGCCCTTTGGAAGTTACGTCCGATTTGGCTGAAAATTCGACAGGAAATATCAACAACTTGTCCGGGGGGACTCATGATGCCATCGCTCGGCCGAATTAAGCGCGCAGTCCGCACTGCCATTTCTGTTTGCGGCGGGATCGATGGATCATCCGCGACGGCTGATCGGTCTCGATCGGTAGTTGGCGACTGGAACAATCTGGCGCGGCCAGTTTTTCCGTCTCTTGATTGTGCGCTTGCACTCGATGAAATCGCGGTGTCACGCGGGGAGTTGCCGCCGATCGCAGCAGCGCTCGCCCGTGAACTGGGCGGTTTGTTTGTTCCCCATATCGATTTCCGGGCTGAACAGGACAGCGCGCCCGGGTTGGTGATGCAGCTGGCGTCGCGCCTCGGCGAAGTTGCCAACGAAACATCGAAGGACATCGCCAACGACGGGATCATCGATGCTGATGAGGCCGAACAGATCCTGCGTAAGTTGGATGGCCTTGACCGGGTTAGCTCTCAATTTCGGCAAGCTTTGACAACGATCCGGGAATCCGGGGTGAAGGGGGTTCGGCGGTGACACGATTGGCTCAGGTGCAATGCGCGCTTTATGTGCCGCGCCCGGAATTGGAAGCCTGGTTTGCCGGTGCGCGGGCCGGGGAACGCCACCTGTATGCGCGGGGGCCATCGCTCAATCCAAAGCACGAAGTGCCGACGCTTGTGCGCGACTGGATTGCCATGGGCGAGGTTTCGCCCGTGCAAGGACGCGACCAGGCCACGCGCGAATTGCTGTATTTTGTGGTGCGGTGCCGGCGCCAGGCGCTGGGCGATGAAGGCGCACGCCGCATCGCGGTAAACGATGAATGGCGCGAGACGGCCGAGGGGAAGATGTTCCTGGCGCTAGTGCGCGCGGCCAATATGGGCGCGCCGTGCCCAAGCAATGCGCAGCTGGCCCAGGCGGCCGGTCTGCGCGACGCGGATGCAGCGCGATACGTGCTTTATGAGAAGCTGGCGAAGGTCGGGCGGGTGGAGATCCTCCCCAACGCGGGAACGCGCGGTGGCCGGGTCGTGAAAATTCTGGAAACCGGGCGGGTGACTGCCGAAGCATCGGGGGCTCGGGCGTGACTGTGCACATGGAAATCGCGCGCTTGCAGGAGCGTAACGATGTGCTGGCGTTTCTGCTGCAGCGGCAGAGGGCCGCGGCAACGGTGGCCGAGCGCAACCCCGGCGAAGCGGAACGGGCAATCGAGATCGTGCGATCTATCTCGATCCAGATCGAAATGATCGAGCTGGGTTTGCACGAAGGCGCATCAGCCGTGGCTGCGGCGATCAAGGGAGGGGCGACCAATGGCAAAGCCTGATTTGAAACCTGCGACGCGCATCCGGGCGATCCGGTTGCTGGATGCGGTCAAAGACGTGATCGGCGCAGTGGCGACGAAAGACACCATTCCGGTGTTGTCGCACGTGATGATCGCCGTGGCCGGTGGCGCGATCGATCTGACTGCCACCGATCTGGACATGCAGGCGATGCGGCGGTGTGCGACCGACGATCGCAATGGGCCGGATAGCGGCGACTGGGTGAAATCCATCGCGCCTTTTGCGCTGACGGTACCGGGCAAGGCGTTGTTGGCGATCCTGGGCGGATTTGATGGCGATGCCATGGTGACGCTGACGGTTGAGGGCTCACGCTTGGCGATCTCGGCCGGGCGTGCGCGGTTTCGCCTGGCGACGCTGGCGGCGGCGGATTTGCCGGTGCTGACGTTGCGCGACATGGCGCATGAATTCGAGATTTATGCAGCCGTGCTGAGTGATGCGATCGACAGCGTCGAGCATGCGATTTCGACCGAGGAAACGCGATATTATCTGAACGGGATCTATGTGCATCCCGATAGGCTGAACCTGCATCTGGCGACGACTGACGGGCATCGACTGGCCCGGTTGCGGATCGATGCGCCCGATGGCGCGGCATCCTGGCCGCCGATGATCGTGCCGCGTGGCCTGGTGGGTGAACTGGGCAAGGCGTTGGCGCATTCGATCAAGGTTGCGGCCAACTCGATCGTAGTGGTGCGGACCAATGCGGCGGGCAATCTGGTGTCGTTTACGATGCCGGCGGCCGATGATGGCGAGATCGAGCTGATCAGCAAGACGATCGACGGCACCTTTCCCGATTACAACCGGGTGATCCCGCATGCGGCGAAGCGCGAACTGACCGTGGGGCGCGAGGCGCTGGCCGGGGCGGTGGCGCGGGTTTCGGCGCTGGCGCACAAGGCCACGCGGTTGATCCGCCTAGACATCACCGAAGACCGGATCGACCTGACCGTGGTGAACGCCGACCTCGGCGATGCGCGCGAAGAAGTGCCTGCGCTGTGCGAGGGTGACGATCAGGCGATCGGGTTCGACGGCAAATACCTGCGCGACGCGCTGGGCAAGATTGCCACCGATGATGTCGTGATCAGGTGGACCGATGGCGAGGCGCCAGTGCGGATCGAGGCCAGCGGGGCCGACAAAGACCAGCCCGATGGACTGCCGCGCCTGGTGCATGTGCTGATGCCGGTTCGGGTCTGACGTTCGCTTTTCCCGTTTTGGAGGGGAGTTTTCATGTCTGTTCAAGCCGAGATTGGCGCCAGCGCGGTACCGCGCTGGCGGGTGTATCGCGACGCGCGCGAATTGCGTGCGGATGGCGGAACTGGCGCTCGATTTGTCGACCGAGGGGCCGCGGGCCGATGTGCCGCGCGCGCTGGCGACGATGGATCGGATGCGCGCTATCCTAGGCGTGCAGTCGGGCCAATGAGCTGGAAAGACCAATCGCGCCGGCGTCGCCAGGCGATGAAGCGCGGGCGGCGCGGCGCGCGGCGAGCGGTGACAGAGCTTCTGCACCGTGTGCTGGGCCCGGCCGCGCGATCGGGCGAGGTCGCTTTGCCACTTGAAGATGATCGGGGCGAAACACCGTGAACGACGTTCCCGCGCCATGGCCAGAAGTGATGACCGATCTAGGGCTCGAATTCGGCTATCGGTCGCTGATGCTGCCGTTCGCGATCGTGCGCCATCTGGTGTCGATCGGTGTTCCGGCGCCGTTTGTGGCGCAGCTGACTGGCGCCGGCGATCTCGCCCGGGCGCGTATCGCGCTGGGCGATCATGGCATGTTTGACTGGGATGGCGACACGATCGCGTTGCTGCTGGCCGTGCGCGATCAGGGTGCGGTGATCGATGTGTGTGCTGTGCGATCGAGTGAGCCCGAAGAATGGCACTTGCTGAACGGCGAAGGATGGCTGCTGGGTGACGAGTGGCTGCATGCGGCGCAGATCGGCACGGTTTCGCGGCTGCGGCTGTTCGGCAATCCGTTCGAATGGCTGCGCGGTGCAGGGGCTGGCATTTGCCTGCTCGATTGGTCGCGGGAGGCGATCGGCGCGCTGCGGTCGCTGGGCGATGGCGTCACGTTGACATGCGATGACGATGGTGCGGCCGAGCGATTACGCCAGATCCTGACGTGGGGCGGTTTGCCAGTCGTGGCCGCGCACAAAGGTCAGATTGCGGCCTGATGACCCGGAAACGCAACATATTGGCGACAGGCCAAACCCCCGCGCCCCCTGCGGACAATAACGGCAATGCTCCGGATGGCGCTGCACCTGTAAGTGGCTTTGCAGGGGGTGCGGGGGGCGGTCGAATCGTCGTTGCGATGGATGGGCCAATGGATGCGCGGTGCGCACGGCTCGCCATGACTGACCTTGGCAATGCCGAACGCTGGCTTTTGCGGTTCGGTGCCGATTTCCGGTTTTGTGCCGAATTTGGGTGGTTTGCCTGGGATGGCAGGCGCTGGGCGTTGTTGTCCGAAGAAAAAGACCGGGCGCCAGCGCGGGTGATGCAATCGGTCTATGCCACGGTCCGTGCCATCGGCAACGAAGCGCGCATTGTCGGCGCGAGTGGCTGGAAAGATGGCGATGACGGCCTGCCGTTGCGCAAGATCGACAAGCTGCCGCGCGGGTTTCTGGATGATTCAATTCGCGCCGACTGGTTCGCAAAGCTGGAAGCGCTCGATTACGTCTATTCATCCGGCAACAAGATGGTGATGTTTTCGGAAAAGCTGACGGCCTGGGCGCGTACCAGCGAGGCGGCCGGGCGCATGGCGGCGATTGCGACGCTGTGCAAAAGTTTCGAGATGATCGCGGTCAAGCCTGATGCGTTCGACCATGACCGGATGGCTATCAATGTGCGCAATGGCACCCTGCGGCTGATCCGGCGCAATGAAAAGAGATCCGCGGCCGAGATCGAGGCGGACAAGAGCGAGTGGCACACCAATGGGTGGAAAGTGCGGCTCGACAAGCATGACCGTGCCGATCTGATGACCAAGGTATGCAACGCGGACTATCGGCCATCGGCGAAGTGCCCGGAATATGACGACTTCATCGCCAAGATGCAGCCCGATGAAGTGATGCGGCGATTTATCCACCAGTGGGGCGGTCTGTCGCTGACCGGTGATACAGGGCCGCAAAAGCTGGCGTTCTTCTATGGCAGCGGGCGCAACGGCAAAGGAACGTGGGTCGAAACGATCGCCCACATTGCGGGCGACTATGCCGGGTCAATCCCGATCGAATCATTCCTGCAATCCGGCGCTGGCAAGCGTGGCGACCAGGCCACGCCTGACATTGCGCGATTGCCGGGTGTGCGGTTTTTGCGGGTAAGCGAACCTGCGCAGGGTTCGACGCTGAACGAAGGTTTGATCAAGCAGGTGACAGGGCAAGATCCTGTCGATGCGCGACATCTGAACAAGGGCTTTTTCACGTTTCTGCCCAGCTTCAAAATGACGATCAGCGGCAACAACCGGCCAAAGATCAAGGATGCCAGCGACGGGATCTGGCGGCGCATGCAGCTGGTGCCGTGGGCAGTGCAGCTTCCCAAAGAAGAGGTCGACAGCGACCTGGGCAATCGCATGCGCGACAACGAGGCGAGCGGCATCCTGAACCGGCTGCTGGACGGTCTGTGCGACTGGAAAGAGCACAAGTTGATCGAGCCGGAACAGGTGCGGGCGGCGACGCAGGCCTATCGCGACGACTCGGATGAGCTGGGGCGGTTCCTGTCGCAGTGCTGTGAAGTCGGTGGCGATGCCAAGGTGGTGCGGGTGCGCGTTACCGAGCTGTTCGCGCTGTACGAGGCCTGGAGCAAAGCCAGTGGTGGCGCGGGCTGGCACAATCGCGGGTTCAACAACGCCATGCGCGACAAGCAGTTCGAGCGGAAGACATCGAACGGCGAATGGTGGGTGAAGGTGCGGCCGCTGTTTGGCGCGACTGTGGAGGCGATCAACTCCGGTCGATGGCCGCCGGAGGATGGTTCTGGCGACGTATCTGACGCGATTATCGATGATGTCGATCCGTTTGCGCCTGACTGATTTCAAGGAGTTAGTGCGTTTGGAGTGCTCCACCTGAAGTTTGGAAACTGGCGAAAAATGGTCGTGGAGCATTGCGAAAGTGAAGGCCTTTCAAGGGGTTGCTGTGTGAGTGGAGCAAATGGAGCAGAAAACCTGCGCCGTTCCACATGGGAAAAGTGAAGCGTTATCGAGGCAAAGTATGCGGTTTTATGCTCCATTTGCTCCATTTCTCTCAAAGTCAGCTATCAAGAGATAATAAAGTCAGTCTTTTCAATTGGTAGGGTCGGTGTTGCGGTGGTTTCGGCAGTGCTCCATTTTTGGAGCGCGACGGTGAGATTGGATAAAACAGGGCAGTTTAGAGCTTAATCGGTCGGTTTTGGTGCTTTGAAAGGGTGGAATATGGCGAGGCGTGATGCGGCGATCGAGGCGATGGAAGAGACATTGATCGAGGCGTGGGAATATCTGATGCGCTCGCCGGATCGCGAGCATGAATGGCTGCGCGGTGGCAATGGCTGGCCTGACATCGTGCGGGACAGGATCATGGACTATGCCGACAATGACGCGCGACCACGATTGCAATTGAACCGCCGCGAAGTTGGGTTGCGCGATCGGGTGTTCATCAATCCGGATTGCATGATGATGGAAGTGGCACCTGCCAAGCGATCGCTGCTGGCCGTGGTGCTGGCCATGAAGTCCCGGCCTGGTGCGGGCGGGTTTCGCTGGGAGCGTGTTTGGGAGGCGATGGGCGGGCGCGAGTCGGGCACCACAACTGACGGTCTGCGGTGGAGGTATGAGAGTGTGCTGCGCCAATTGAGTGCGATCGAGGCGACCCGGCTGTTCGATCGACCAGACCTTAATCCGGGGTTCTGACGGTGCAGAATGGCAGATTTATACGGGTGGACTGTGTCAACCCCATTCCGGAGTCCGGGGCAAAATATAGGGCCTTCGTCTCCGGGGTAAATTGGGCCTATTTTTATATACGATCGGCGATGCGTATGACTGACTGCATCCGCCCTGCTCGACAGGATGAAGATAACCATGTCGCTGTGACACAAGTGTGCCCCCCCTGCCGATGGGTCCTTCCAGGGCCAAAACGCAATGGGGGTAAGCGAAGCGCGACGCGTGTGAATGTCCGGCATTCCGCCATACTGCGTTGTTTTTCTTTGGGTTTCGGACGATGCGCGGCTCTCTAGGCGACCTTGCCTTGATGCCGGGCATGCCGTCTGAGCCCACTCTGCGCAAATTGATGGCAGAGCGTCCAGACTTCCCCATCATTGCCCGGGGCAGCAACGGCGTCGCCTATGAGATCGAGCTGGAAGACGCGTTCGCCTTTGTGCGCGGCCTCGAAGACGAAAAGCGCAAGCTGGTCGATGCGCGAAACGCGGAAATCCGTCAGCTAGGCTTTGAACTGCTGGGCGATGATGCCGCCAGTGCCGCAACGGCGCCGTCGATGCTTTCATCGGCCGATCGTAAACAGATCCTCGAAGAGGAACTGGCCGCAATCCGGGTCGGTGAACGCCGCCGGGAGCTAGTGCGCAAAGGGCCGGTCATCGCCGCCACTGGCGACCTGGTGCTGTTCATCGCTGACAGAATGAAATCGCTGCCGGATCGGCTCGGTAAGCGCACGCACGTATCGCGGGAAGTCCTGGCTGCGCTTGATCGCCTGATCGAGCAGGATCGCCGCGACATCGCCGCCCGAATGGAACGCGCTGTTGATGCTTTTTCAGGAGACGAAGACACCGATACCGCCATTTGAATCGGCGGGCCGGATCATCGCCAGCCTGGCAAAATTGATGCGCCCGAAAGAGCGCCTGACCGTCAGCCAATGGGCAATCGAAAACATCGGGTATGACCCGGAAGTCGCGCCCTGGCAGATGGAAGTGATGGATGCGCTAAGCGATCCGCAAACATCCGAGGTTGGCCTGATGGGCCCGGCACAACAGGGCAAGTCGGAAATCGGCCTCGCCTGGCTGGGCTGGTCGATCGAACATGACCCGGCCGACGTGCTGGTCTGCCAGCCCGACAAGACACTGATGCAGGATTTCGTGGTGCGCCGTATCGCGCCAATGATTTCCACCACGCCGATCCTGAAGGGCGAGCAGCTCGGCACGGTCGGCGCCGACAATATCTTTCTGAAGCAATTCCGCGCCATGATCCTCACTTCGGTCTGGCCGGTGGCTTCACAATTCCGCGCCCGCCCCGTTCCACGTGGCTGGCTAGATGATTTCGACCAGATCGATTCGGATATCGAGGGGCAGGGCTCACCAGTCGGTCTGCTCGATGCCCGCGCCGAAAGTTTCGAAGGCCGCGATACAAAGTTCGTGTCGTCGTCGCCCGCCCGCGACGCTGGCAAGTGCGATATCGAGGCATTCGTTGCTGCCGGTACCGATGAACGGCTGATGCCACTCTGCCCGTCATGCGGCGAAAGGTTTGAGCCGGATCTGATGCGCGATCTGCGGTTCGATAAAGGTACGCCGGATCTCGCCGCGCAAACGGCGCACGTCGTCTGCCCGAAAAGCGGCTGTGTCCTGATGCCCGACATGCAACGCCATCTGGTGGCCAGCACCGGCGATCTGCCCAACCGGGGTTTCGTCGCGACCAGGCCAACTGCAGGCCTACGCCGCCGCGGCTTCCGGGTCGATGGCTTGCTGGGGTTTCGCTCCTGGCCTGAACGCGCCCGCCAGTATCGCGAGGCTCAATTGCAATGGGAAGCGCGCCAGGACGAAAGCGCGCTGAAGGCCTTCGCCAACACGGCGGCCGGCAAGAATTACCGCTCGATCCTGTCGGGTGAGGAGCCGCTAAAGGCTGACGACCTGCGCAAACGGCGCGAGCCCGGGTTCCAGCTCGGCACCGTACCACCGGGCGTGGTAGCTATCGTCATCCTGGTCGACGTCCAGGCCAGCAGCTTTCAATGCGCTGCGGTGGGTTGGGGTGACGGGCTGGAATCGTGGCTGATCGATCGCTGGTCGATCGATGTGCTGGATGACGGCATGACCGCGCTGACGCCGTTTTCCCGGCCTGAACATGCTGAAGCGCTGTTGCCGCTGTGGAACAAGACCTGGCCACTGGCCGACGGATCAGGGCAGAGCCCGCCACCGCTGGCAGTCGGGATCGACACCGGCGGCGGCGGCACAAAGTCGGAAAGCTGGACCAGCTCGGTCAAGCGGCTGTGGCACAAGGCCACCGAACCGATCAGCCATGGTGGCTGGGGCATACAACGAACGCGAGTGGTGCTGCTGAAAGGCGGCAACAACCCGAATGCCAAACTGATGCCGCCGGCTGAATTCGTCGATCGGAAAGCAAAGGGCACGCCGAAACGCAACGCCCCGCAACTGTGGATGCCCAACGTCCACAAGATCAAGAACATGGTGGATGTCCGCCTACGCCGCGAAACACCGGGCCCGGGTTACATCCACTTTCCCGGCGCCGATCGCCCAGGCGCGCCAAAGCGCGAACGGAACGACAAAGTCCGGGGCCTCGATGATGAATTCTTCGACGAAATCACCGCCGAAGAACTGAAGGCCGGCCGCTGGGCCAAACTGCGGCCGCGCAACGAAACATGGGACCACCTGGTCTACGCCTATGCGGTCATCCTGACGCCAGGTCGCGCGCAAAGCCGCAGCGACATGCGCTGGGTACCGAAGCCGTTCCGGGTGCCGGTGCAGGCTGCGCCCCAGCTTGTGCTGGAAGGCGCAGCCACTGTGCCTGTCCCACCACCGCCGCCATCGATCAGCGACACCCCCCTCGGTCGCGGGCCGGTGGCGGCGTCATTCCCTTCGGCCCCTCGGCCAAAGGTGAACCCGATCACGGGCCGCAGTCGCGGTTCGTTCCTGAATTCCCCGTCTCGAAGGCGATAGCATGGCCTGGCAACAGTCTGATCTCGATGCGCTCGATGCAAACATCGCCAGTGGCGTGCTGCAGACGCGCTTCGCCGATGGGCGCGAGGTCCGCTATCAGACGCTCGATCATATGCTGCTGGCCCGTCGCATGATCTCGAATGAACTGACGCTTCAGACGCAGGCCGCGCAGGGCTTCGTCCGCCGCAAATTTGCCAGCTTCCGGTCCGGCTTCTAACCACGTGGCGCCACCACCCGGCATCATGACCCGCCTGGCGCGGTGGCTGACTGGCGTGCCCGGCACAGTGCCCCGCGCGCCCCGGCCGCCCATGCGTGCCCGTGCCGAATACGATGGCGCATCGTATGGCCGCCGCACCGAATCCTGGCGCCGCAATGGCCGCGACAGCAATGCCGAACTGCACCCGGCAGCGATCCAGGCGCTGCGCGGCATCGGCCGCGAAGTTGTCCGCAACAATGCCTATGCCGCCAATGCCGCGTCAAAGCTGGCGCAATACATGGTCGGTAACGGCATCCGTTTTCACGTCTATAAAAACGGCGTGAAGGACAAGGCGCTTACCGAACTGGCCCGCGCCCATTTCGAAAGCACCGCCTGCGACGCCGATGGCCGCCACAATCTTTACGGCCTGCAGCTGCTCGCCGCCCAGACGATGGTGGTATCGGGTGAAGTTCTGGTGCGCCGTCGCTGGCGCAAAAAGCGCGATCGCCTGCCCGCCCCGTTCCAGCTGCAAGTGCTGGAACCCGACTGGATGCATATGCTGACATCGCTGCCGCTCGACAACGGCGGAGTGCGTATCCAGGGCGTGGATTTTGACGCGATCGGGCGGCGCACCGGATACTGGCTGTGGTCCAAACACCCCGGGTCGGTCGTGCCCGTCACGCTGGATGTCAAACTGATCCCGGCTGAAGACATCGCCCACATCTATCGCACGCACCGGCCTGGCGCGGTTCACGGCGAATCATGGTTCGCGCCGGTCATCGTGCGCATCAAGGATTACGGCGAATTCGAAGACGCGCAGCTGGTGCGTCAGAAAATCGCCGCGTGCTTTGCCGCCTTTCGCATCGGCGATCCCGATGGTGACAGTCAGGCCACGCTCGATTCGAACGGCCAGGCTCTGGATATCGATCCCAGCAGCTTTGCCATCGAACCGGGCGTGATCGAGGATTTGCCGCCCGGCAGCACTGTCGAATTCTCCAACCCACCCACCGTGGGCGATTACGAACCGTTTTCGCGCGTCAGCCGTCAGGCGATCGCGGCGGGCCTGGGCCTGCCCTATGAAGTGATGACCGGCGATCTGTCGAACGTCAGCTTTATCTCGGGGCGTATCGGCCGGCTTGATTTCAAACAGTCGATCGAGGCAATCCAGACCACCGTGCTGATCCCGCAATTGTGCGAACCGGCCGGTCGCTGGCTGCTCGATGCCTGGGAAATGCAGGGCATGGACAACACCGGCGTCACCATTCGCTGGTCGCCGCCACGTTTCCCGATGATGTCGCCCGAAACCGAAATTCCCGCCATCCGCGATGCGATCCGCTCGGGCCAACAGACGATCAGCGGCGCGGCGCGCGAACGCGGCGAAGATCCCGACGATTTCCTCGAAGAACTGGCCCACGATTTTGCCCGGCTGAAAGAACTGGGCCTCGTGCTCGATTGCGACCCCGGCCAGGTCACCCAAGTCGGCAATCCTGTTGCGGCGCTGACGCTCGCGCAGATGGACGCAAAAGGCAAACCCAACAATGGATGAAACCACCGTGATGATTTACGGCGCGGTCGGTGACGACTGGGCCGGGCTCGATGCCGCCACGCTGGTGCCGCAGATCGATGCGGCGCCGGGCAATATCACGCTCGCCATCAACAGCCCCGGCGGCCTGATCATGGAAGGGCTGGCGATCTTCAACGCGCTCGCTCGCGCCCAGTCGGCGGGCAAGAAAGTCACCTGCCGCATCGATGGCCTGGCCGCATCGATGGCCAGCGTGCTGGCGATGGCCGGCGACGAGATCATCATGGCACCCAACGCGATGCTGATGATCCACAACCCGTGGGATGTCGCCTGCGGTGATGCGCAGGATCTGCGCAATGCCGCCGATCAGCTCGACCGCCTGAAAACCACGATCGTCAACATCTATGCCGCGCGCACCGGTATCGATGTCACTGCGCTGTCCGCCATGATGGACGATGAAACCTGGCTCGATGCCGCCACCGCGCTGGCGCAGGGCTTTTGCAGCACCATCGGCACCGCGCCCAGCGCATCCAATGCCGTCAACATCACCAAATTTGGGTTCCGCAAGGCCCCAAACCACCGGCTCATTGCCGGCACAGCACTGGCAATGGCCGGCAATCAGCCGGCGCGCCCCCCTGTCAATCCGAAAGGCAAGTCCATGACACCAGAAGAAATTGCGGCCGCCGCTGCTGCGGAAGCCAATCGTATTGCAGACCAGACTGCTCAGGCTGCCGCGTCGGCCTCGGCAATGGCCGTCGCCAACGAACGCGCGCGCGCGGCATCTATCCGTGAACTGGGCACAAAACATCGCATCGACAATGCCACCATTCAGGGCCTAATCGATACCGGCGTCTCGATCGATGCTGCACGCAATAGCATCCTTGATGTGCTCGCCGCCCGCAACGAAGGCGACCATTCCGGCGCCCCCGGTGGCGCGATCACCATCACCGCCGACGAACGCGACAAGTGGCTGCAGGGCGCGACCAACTGGCTGATCGTGCGGTCCGGCATGAAAGCTGCCGTGACAAAGGCCGCATCGGCACGGGGTGAAAAACTCGATCTGTCGCCGGGTGAATTCGCTGGCATCAGCTTGCGGGATCTTGCTCGCGAAGCCCTAGTACGCTCTGGTGCAAAAGACATCAGCCGCGATCCGGCGCAATACATCGGCGAAGCGTTCACCATGCGCAACGCCATCAGCCAGGGAGCAGGCGATTTCCCGATCCTGCTCGAAAACACCATGAACAAAGTGCTGCAGGCGGCTTATCAGGTCACGCCGGACACCTGGTCGCGGTTTGCGGGCACAGGCACTGTCACCGACTTCCGTCCGTCCAACCGCTATCTGCGCGGCACATTCAGCTCGCTCGATTCGCTCACCGATCAGGGCGAATTCAAGAACAAGGGCATTCCTGACGGCGAAAAGCAGCAGATCAGCGCGGGCACGAAAGGTAACATCATCAGCCTGTCGCGCCAGGCGATCATCAATGACGATATGGGCGCCTTCGTTACGCTCGCCAGCGATCTGGGCCGCGCGGCCAAGCTCACGATCGAAAAGGACGTCTACGCGCTGCTGGTGTCCAACCCGACGATGTACGACGGCAATGCGCTGTTCTCGACCGCCCACCGCAACATCGCTGGTGGCTCGTGGACTCTGCCTGGAGGCGTATCGGCACCGGCTGCGGCGTTGATCGGCGTTGCGGCGTTCGATGCGGCGCGCATTTCGATGGCTAGCCAGCTCGATCCGTCGGGCAACGAAATCCTCGATATTCGCCCCGAAACGCTGCTGTGCACGCTGTTTGACGAAGGTCAGGCAAAGGTCATCATCGGCGCGCCCTATGACGTCGAGGTATCGAGCAAGTTTCAGGTGCCCAACAAGGTGGCGGGCCTGGTCGGCGATATCGTCGGTTCGGCACGCCTTAATGTCGGCACCAGCGGCCATGGCTGGTACTTCTTCGCCGACAAGGAAATGGCGCCAGCGATCGAGGTGGTATTCCTCAACGGCATCGAGGAGCCGTTTCTCGACAACAGCGTGGGTTGGCGCGTGGATGGTACCGAATTCAAGGTGCGCCTCGACTATGGCGTCGGCGCCATCAACTGGCGCTCGGCCTTCTACAACCCCGGCACCTGATAAGGCCGGCGCGTATATCGCGCGCTCCGGCCCCACAAGGATTGCCACGTCGCAACCCGGGGCGCTGTGATCGGCGCCCCGATGGGAGTTCTACCCATGAAATATCTTTCGCTGAAACAGCCGGTCGCTGTGTACGGAAAGCTGGTTTATCCCGATGCCGGTGTGCTTATGCTCGATGACGAAGTCGAAGCGCAGCGCCTGATCGATGATGGTCAGGTCGAAGACGTCACCGACGAATTCGAAGCCGCGCTCGCCGCTGCTGCTGACGTCGCAGTCGAACCGGCACCCGAACCACCGGCCGCCTAAATCCGGCTGCATGAACCTCACCAATCGAAGGGATCAATCCCATGCGTAATTTCCTTTTCCCCGGCAAAGTCGTTCCCGTTCTTGCCCCCTATAATCTCAATTCGGGCGATGGCGCGTTGGTCGGTGTGATCTTCGGCGTGGCCTCGGCTCCGGCAGCCATCAACACTACCGTCCAGCTCTCGCGCCTCGGCGTGTTCACACTGCCAAAGGCAACCGGCGCCATTACACAGGGCGCTGCGCTCTACTGGGACAACACCAACAAGAACCTGACCACCACAGCCAGCGGTAACACCAAAGTCGGCGCCGCGCTGACGGCCCAGGCATCGGGTGACGCCACTGTTCAGGTTATCCTGTCCGGCCAGTTCTAAGCTGATGTCCGATCCTTTCGCCACCGCGCTCTCCGTCCTGTTATCGGCGGCCGGCTCGGTGGCGGTGACATACCTGCCAATGGCAGGCGGATCATATACCACGCGCGCCATCCGCACGCATCGGGGCGAGGAATCGCACCACAGCTTCGGTGCAACGATGCGTGATGGCGACAGCCTGACAATCGCCGTGTCGGCTATCCCGCAACCCGTCACCGGCGACACGATCGTCATCGGTGCTGAAAACCTGTACGTGCTAGCCGCACCCCTGCTCGATGATGAAGGCATGTCCTGGATCATCCAGGCTGCGTCAGATCCAGTCTGATGCATGCCAAAGTCAAAATGGGCGGCACGCTGTTAAAGGCCGGCGGCGCCGAACACGCGCTTGGCCGAGCTATCACCGGCGCGATGCGTGATGCCACCAACACGCTGAAACTCGCCTTGCGGGCGGAGGCGCAGGCTGTGGGGTTGGGCAGTCGCGTTGCCAATACTTGGCGCAGCAAGATCTACCCGGAGAAGGCCAATTCCATCAGCCCAACGGGGTTCATCTGGTCAAAGGCACCAAAAATCGTGCAGTTCTTCGACAGCGGTAATGCCGTCGTACCGATCAATGGGCACCGCTATCTGGCGGTGCCGACTGACGCGGCGCGGCGCATCACCGGCAAAAAGGGCGCGCGGCTGACGGTGGCGGCGGTTCAGGCCAAATTGGGCCGCCCGATCATCGTCATTCCAGGCAAAGCTGGCCACTTGCTCGGCCTGTTCGATCAAAGCCTGAATATCAAGGGCGTGCGCAAACGCGGCACCAAAAAGCGCGATCTGGTGCTGCTCTATACGTTCGTCCCGATGGTGGCTGGGCAAAAACGCATCGAGGTGCAGGCGCATGTCAATCAGGTGGCAGCGACCATTCCTGCTGCGATCGACAAAAGGATCGGCCAATGACTAGCAAGCGCCTGCAGGTGCTGTCGGCAGTCCAGTCGCTTGTCGCTGCCGCATGCCCGGGCTTTGATGTGCGAGGCTTTACCGCCGACACGATGAAGCCCGAACGCATTCCTGCTGACGGCATGATCATCGGCGATCCGGGTGACCCCGGTGATCCTGAAATGGAAATGTCGCCGCTAACCTACATCTATACCCACCGCATTCCGGTGGAGATCCTGTTGCCCGTCGGCGCCAGCAATGGCGCTGCGATCGAGGTCGCACTTGATGTTGCTGGAACGGCGATCGGCGCTGCCGTCGTCGCCAATCGGTCGCTGTCGGGATTGTGCCAATTTCTCGATGTCACCGCCGCCACCGTGTCGAGCGATGATGTGATCAATTCCGTCCCGGTTCGCATCGCCAACTTCGATGTCGTCGCCGAATACGTCGTGAACAACCCGCTCGGGGCATAGGCCGCCGAAGCACCTATAGGAGTCTGCCATGCCTCGTGCACAGGGCGCCAACGCGCTGCTCAACGCCGCTTTTGAATCGACGTATGGCACCCCGCCGGCATCGGGTGCCAACTGGTTTCGCATCCCGTTTCGCAGCAGCGACATGGGCGAAACCCAGAACACGCTGGAAAATGATATCCTCGGCCTCGGCCGCGATGCGCAAGCACCGATCTTCGATATTGTCGATAACCTTGGCAAAGTTTCGGTACCGCTCGATCTGCGCAATATTGGCTTGTGGCTGAAGGGTCTGCTGGCACAGCCCATCACGACTGCCGCCACCGGTACGGCATCCGGCACGATAATCTTTACCGCACAGCCGGCAGCCGCCAGCACGATCACCATCAATGGCGTCACCATCACCTTCGTCACAAGCGGCGCTACCGGCGCGCAGGTCAACATCGGCGCCAGCGTTACCGCCACCGTCGCTGCGCTGCAGACATATCTGGCCGCCGCCACCGGCGCGCTGGCAACCCAGAATTATGCGGCCAGCGGCGCAGTTCTGACGATCACGGCAAAAACAGCGGGCACCACGGCCAACAGTGTTGCCCTGGCCGCTACTGCTACCGCCAATGTCACGCTGTCGGCACCCACGCTGCTGGGGGGTGGCAACACTCACGTGTTCACCTCTGGCGCCACGCTGCTGCCGTCGCTGTCGATGGAGATTGGCTATCCCGATCTGACCACGCCAGTGTGGGGCACCAACTATGGCTGCCTAGTCAACAAACTGTCGGTCAAGATGCAGCGTGGCGGGTTGCTGTCGGCCGATTTTGATGTCATCGGCCAGGGCGAAACGATTACCAACGTGCCAGCAGCAGGCGTCAGCCCAAGCGTACTTTCGGCGCTGCGATTTGCCATGGCCACCGGATATGTGAACCTCAACGGCACGGCGCTTGGCGCGCTTGTTGATGCCGAATTCATGTACGCCAACAATATGGCCAAACTGGAAGTCATCCGCAACGATGGCCGCATCGGCGGCGCCGATCCGGGCGTGGTCACGATGGAAGGTACATTGAAGGTCCGCTTTCAGGATCAGACGCTGCTCAACTATGCGCAGAACCAGACGGCAGCCACGATCAACTTTGGTTGGGTCATCGGCAATGGCCAGTCGGTGGATTTTCAGATCAATGGCGCCTATTTTCCAAAGGCGAAGCGTCCAGTTACCGGCCCTGGCGGTGTCGAAGTTTCATTTCCTATCAAGACGGGCAGCAGCGGCAACTCGCTGGTTGTCACGCTGAAAAACGACGTCGTAGGCTACTGATGTATCAGCTGGCCACCACACACACCGCCGAAGCATGGCTGACGTTGATCGAAGGCGAAAACCCTTTGCGGGTGCTGATGCGCCCCATCGGCCCCTCGGCCGTCAGCGCCGCCCGCCAGGCGCTGACCGAGGCCACCCATCCGGTCGAAGATTTCGCCAGGGATGCCGGGTTCGATGCGTTCTGCCGCGAACTGTGCCGCCGCGCGATCGTCGCCTGGGAAGGCGTCGGCGGCCCCGATGGGCAGGCCGCGCCGCTGACGCGTGAAAACATCGATGCGCTGTTGACCGATCCCACCATCCTGTCCCGGCTTCAAGCGCAATACGTCTATCCGTACCTGACGCGGGAACAGGAAAAAAACGTCTTCACGCCCTCGTCCGCTGGCACTTCGCCGGC
>CAIZGQ010000400.1 GCA_903932565.1 uncultured Hyphomicrobiales bacterium | reverse complement strand
TGGTCCCGTTGCAACAATTTCGCGTTCCACATCGCGTGGCATCTGTCGCTGTTTTATCTCGAAGCTGGCGATTACGAAAAAGCATTGGACCTGTACGACCGCGAAGTTCGTCCCGCATCAACAGATGACTTTCGCGATATCAGCAACGCGAGTTCACTGCTTTGGCGTCTCATGCAGCATGGCTGTGATGTCGAGCATCGCTGGGATGAACTGACGAATCTGGCACGTCACCGCGCGGCGGATCATTCCCTTGTCTTTGCATCCCTGTTTCACTTGATGTCAGCCTTGGCAGGCGGGGCGAAGGACGTTGCGCAGCAGATCCTCACGACCCTTGAATGGAGCGCGCAACAGGCCTCAGGAGACCAATCACAGGCGGCGCGGCGCGTTGGGGTACCCCTCGCGCGTATAATGATGGGGCTCGCGGACGCGACGCATACCGTTCAGCCGTTTGCGGCCTCGAAAGGCGCACAGTTTGATTTCGTTCGACTGGCGCAAGCCCTACCATGTCTTGGCGGCAGCAATGCGCAGCGAGATGTGTTCGTGCGTTCGCTCGCCTCTTTTGCCGCCGACCGCGGCGACCGACAGACGTTCGAACGCGTGATGGACATTCGGCGGCGAACCCGCGCACAGGATCGCTTTGCGCTGGAAGTCACGACACGTCTTCATCAAGTTGAGGCCGCAAGCCACGCCAAATTGCGCGTCGCCTGAAGTGGAATTGAGAGGCATGGAGAGCGAAACGAACACGAAACGGGTTGCCGATGTCCTGGCTGAATCGCTCTACCAATCCGGTGTGCGGATCGCCTTTGGCATGCCCGGCGGAGAGGTCATTACGTTTATCGATGCGCTGGAAAAAGCTGGCATCACATTTGTGCTGGCCCGCAACGAAACCGCAGCAGCCATGATGGCAGCGGGGACCTGCGCCAATGCTCAGCACCCGGGCCTTCTGGTGACAACGCTCGGACCTGGTCTCGCAAATGCTGTGAATGGCATCGCGGACGCAGCCCAGGAACGCACACCCCTCATCATCGTCTCAGGCGTCGTTGATCATGATATCCGCGCCCGTTACACGCACCAGATTGTGGATCACAAGGCCCTGTTAGCGCCCTTGGTGAAAGCGTCTTTTGAGGTTGAGGCGCAGGGAGCTGCTGCAACGCTGCACCGGGCCATGCGCCTTGCGCTGGCCCATCCGCCGGGTCCGGTGCATCTCGACCTTGCACCCAATCTTGCCGCGACACCTGCCCCAAGGACCGGCACGGCTCTTGCGCCAACGCAGGTCGCGCAACCGGCTTTTGACGCCAACGATCCAGCGTTTGCCACGCTGCGGGCGCGGCTTGCGGTCGCAAAACGCCCGCTGATCCTCGCCGGGTTTGAAGCTGCGCGAAGCTCGAGCCATGGCGTTTTTGCAGAGATTGTGAAGACGCATCACATTCCTGTTTTGACGACCTACAAGGCCAAAGGGCTGGTCGATGAAAACGAGCCCGAGGCTCTGGGCGCAGCTGGATTGTCTCCACAAGCTGACAAGATCTTGCTTGAACTTATGCGCGCGTCGGACCTCGTTTTGCTTGTTGGGTACGACCCGATTGAAATGCGGCCCGGCTGGCTCGACCCTGTGTCGGATCCATCTCTCCTCGTCGAACTTGGCGAGGGTGCGGATCACGGGATGCATCACGCGGGGATGCGCCTTGAAGGCCCGGTCGCTGCCCTGATGGAAGCCACGTTCGACGGCTTGCAGCCCCATGACATCTGGCAGGATGGCGAACCCGCTCGTGCGCGTGAAAAACTGGTTGCGGCTTTCAAGGGCCCCGACGCGTTTGGACCCCATCTTGTCTTTGAAACGCTGCAGCGCATGCTGCCGGATGCGATCATCACAGTTGATTCCGGCGCGCATCGTATTCTTTTCAGCCAACGCTGGCGGGCAAAGTCGCCCTTGTCGGTTCTGCAATCTGCTGGCTGGTGTACGATGGGGAGCGCGATCCCACTTGCCATCGGGG
>CAIZGQ010000399.1 GCA_903932565.1 uncultured Hyphomicrobiales bacterium | reverse complement strand
TGCGCTCGCGCACCATTGGGCTGCCGGTCAACCCGCGCCTTGTGGCGGTTTACACGCTTGGGGCGGCCATTGCTGGCATTGCAGGCGCACTTCTGGCGCAGACAACGCAGTTTGCTTCGCCCGATATGCTCGCCTTTCACCGGTCAGCCGACACGCTGCTAATCCTTGTGTTTGGCGGCGCTGGACGGCTTTACGGCGGCATCGTTGGCGCCATCGCGTTCCGCGTCATGCAGGATTACATCGGCAACATCACGCCGCAATATTGGCAGTTCTGGCTCGGCACCTTGCTCGTTCTTCTCGTTCTGTTTGTGCGCGGCGGCTTGCTCGGCCTGATGGACAATGCGTTGAAGAAGCTGAAGGGGCAGGCCGCGCCATGAGCGAATTCATGAGCCAGTCCCAGTCGCAGGGCTCACCACAGACTGCAAACGTCGTCCTGCAGACAAAGCAGCTCTGCAAAAAGTTTGGCGGACTGACCGCAACAGATCATGTGGACTTCACGCTGCTCGAAGGTGCGCGCCACGCGTTGATCGGCCCTAATGGAGCGGGCAAGACGACCTTCGTCAACCAGCTCTCCGGCGTGCTGCTGCCGACCTCCGGCACGGTCACGATGAACGGCGTTGATGTGACGGGCTGGTCTGTGCGCCAGCGCGCCCGCGCGGGCCTTGGGCGCACATTCCAGATCAACCAGCTTTTCATGGATTTCACGCCGCTGGAAACCATCGTGCTGGCGATCACCGAGCGCGAAGGCACCGGCTGGGGCGTGTTTCGCCCGGTCGGGTCGCGCTCTGAATATGTCGATGAAGCCGTTGAGCTTTTGAAGCAGCTCAACCTGTCGGACGTGATCCACGCCCGCGTCGGCTCTCTGCCCTATGGCAAGCAGCGCCTGCTGGAGATCGCCACCGCAGTTGCCTGCAAGCCGAAGGTTCTGCTGCTGGATGAGCCCGCCGCCGGTGTGCCGGAAGGCGAACGCGACCAAATCCTCGATGTGGTGGCGGCCCTGCCCGCCTCCGTCGCCCTCGTGCTGATCGAGCACGACATGGATCTCGTGTTCCGCTTTGCCAAGCGCATCTCGGTTCTAGTCAACGGGGCACTCTTCACGGAAGGCACTCCGGAGGAAATCGCCCGCGATCCGCGCGTCAAGCAGGTCTATCTCGGTGAGGATGAAATCACCCATGTCTGATGTGATGTCCGCTCCGATAACCAAAGCTGCCAACGGCGGCGCAATGCTGCTCGACCTCAACAACGTGTCGGCCGGTTATGGCGAGGCCATCGTCCTCAACGGCATTTCGCTCAAGCTTGCCGAGGGTGAGGCGCTGGCCCTGCTGGGCCGCAACGGCACCGGCAAGACGACCCTCCTCAACACCATCATCGGCCTGACCCGCCACCGTGGCGGCACGATTGGCCTTGGCGGCCGCGATGTCACCAAGATGCGGCCCGACCAAAGGGCAGAATCTGGCATCGGCTGGGTGCCACAGGAGCGCAACATTTTTCGCTCGCTGACGGTGGAAGAGAACCTCACCGCCGTCATGCGCCCCGGCCCGTGGACGGTCGAGCGCATCTGGGGCATGTTCCCTCGGCTTCAGGAGCGTCGTCGCAATCTTGGCAACCAGCTCTCAGGCGGCGAGCAGCAGATGCTGGCCATCGGCCGCGCGCTCGCCCTCAACCCCCGCGTCCTTTTGCTGGACGAGCCGCTGGAAGGTCTCGCCCCCATCATTGTGGACGAGTTGCTGGC
>CAIZGQ010000398.1 GCA_903932565.1 uncultured Hyphomicrobiales bacterium | reverse complement strand
CGATCTCCCAGTCGGCAAACCGTATCAATTTCACTAACGCAGCTTTGCAAGCGAACCGCGACTTCGCGCAACAATTCATCGCCCGCGGGATGGCCAAGCGTATCGTTGACCTCTTTAAATTGATCAAGATCAAGACATAAAAGTGCAAATCCGCGCCCACGGCCAAGATGCGCGATAGCTGTCTCAACACTTTCACCCAG
This sequence comes from uncultured Hyphomicrobiales bacterium, assembly GCA_903932565.1. Lineage (GTDB taxonomy): Bacteria > Pseudomonadota > Alphaproteobacteria > Rhizobiales > Beijerinckiaceae > Terripilifer. The sequence goes on along the minus strand of CAIZGQ010000398.1, from coordinate 3,196 downwards.
CAGCAGACGATTGGGAAGACCGGTCAGCGCATCATGTCGGGCCATGAAGATGATACGGTTTTCAGCCCGCTTGCTTTCCGTCACATCTTCGTAGCTCGCAACCCACCCACCACCACTCAGCGGTTGATGAACAACAGCCGCAATCCGCTCGTCACTCATTTGCAGAAAGCGTACTTCGCCGGGACGCGCCACCATCAATTGCGTATGCAGCGCCAACTGATCCTCGACTGTTTCCCCAGGATGATTGCCCGCAGCGATACTCATTTCAATCATCTGCCGAAGTGTTATTCCAGGCTTCACCTCATCCGCGGGCAGCCGGAAAATATCGCACAGACGTTTGTTGAAAACGCGCAAATGGTCTTCGGAATCAAACATGCAAAGACCCTGGGACATATTCGCCAGGGCCACATCCAGGTTCTGATTGGTTTCGCGCAGCCGAGATGCCTGAGCCTTGAGCTCGGAGACATCGTTGCAAACGGCAACAAAACCGCCGTCGTGGGTTTGACTTCGCGTGACGCGAATCCATCGTTGGTCGGCAAGCTTCACTTCGACTGATGCGTTGGTCGAGGACGCGATTGCGCGCGCCATAACGCCAGTCAGATCGGCGAATTTTGTGCCTGGACGCGGAAGCTGCGTGGAATCACTGAAGAAATCCACGACCTGCGTGTTGGCTATCGCAATCTTGCCATCGACATCGATCATCACGATGCCTGCTTGCGATCCTTCCAACGCGTCTGCCAGACGTGCCTGCGCTGATTGGCGCTGCGCCACTTCACCCTGCATCATCTCGCGGATGCGATCGCGCATGACGCTCATTGATGCGATCAAGTCACCAAGCTCGTCATCGCTTCGCGCAGGTGCCGCGCCATCAAGGTCGCCCCCTGCGATGCGCTCGGCAAAATCAGATGCGCTTGCAACTGCACCCGTGACGCGACGCCCAAGAAACCACGCCGTGATCAGGCAGAGACATAATGCAAGGCCCGTCCCAATGAGATTGATCTGCATATCCTGGGCGACGATTTGGCGAGCCTTTTGCCGGTACAGGAAGCCGTCCCCGGCCGTGTAGTTCACCAGAAGTTCAATTTCGCGGCCGACGGTTGCTGCATAGGTATCAAGCAGGTCCCACGTGTTTTCGTTTGCGCCAGCGTCTGGCGCTTGCAACCGTCCATCATGCCACGCACGAACCGCCGCGAGCGCGCGCGCCGCCGCTTTGCCCACGCGGGCCGACTGCGAGCGCTCCGCTGCAATGGTCAGATCTTCCACAAGAGATTTATCTAAATCCGCAATTTTTTGTTCAAGCTGCGCGCGCACTTGCGGATCATTGGTTTGTCCAAGCCGTGCAACCGCCAGTTCCATTCCAAGAAAATCACTCGACGCTGCGCGCGCAAAGCTGATCGACATGAGTGACTGATTATAGGTTTTTTCCGCAAGACCGCCGGCACGGTCAATGCCGATCCCCGCAAAAGTTCCAAGGCAGCACGTAATGATCGCGGTCAGCGCAAAGGCAACCCAAATACGCCCACGGATTGTTGCAGCCTGCGCCACGAGCCCAAGCAACGTCTTGCGGACTGTGCCCTGCGGCTTGTATGTCGGAGCTGCTAAAATTGTCATCACCGAACCTGAAACGGCTTCTCCACCTGGCAAAAGCATAGACATCTGCCGACTAAGATGCCGTTAACACCCAAACAACTTGGCAGGAAACTGATTGTTTACCAGCATCCGCGATAGTGAAGCCTGGTTGGGAGTCCACGATGCAGGATCAGTTTTTTAATCCTTGGCGATTTGCTTTGCTTTTGTCGGCAGGGGCATCGATCGCTATTTTGGGACTTGCAAGCGCTGCTGCGCTGCAGCCAGCGCAGACGCAGATCTCACAAAAAGGGCGTGCCTTCAGACCAGGTGAGATCAACATTCACAAAAATGCCCCGCTCGAAATCCTGAATGATGACGGTGATCTTCTCCATCACGCGTTCGTTGAATCGGATCAGTTTAATTTCGACTCAGGCTATCAGGAACCCGGTTCAAAAGTTCAGATCGTGTTCCCTGTGATTGGTACGTTTGATGTCTTGTGCGGCATTCACCCCAAGATGAAGCTCATTGTTCACGTCGACTAAGTCACGTCTGGCAGACTGATTGCGGCTCACTGCCGAGCAGCGAAGCGCTGGGCGTACTCGGCACCACTGGCGCTTTGCAAGCGACAGAACGTCGCGCAAAGGCCGACCTTTGCCGTGCGGCGATTTTCTATGCCGCGAGCGGAAGCGCGCCACCCAGCATCATGAACGCTGCGATCAAAATGTAGCCAGCAATACGCTCGACGACGATATGCGGCACTTTTGCCTTGCTGGCCCAATAAGACAGGCTCACGCCTGCGGCCAGGCTCACGGAAAAAGAAGCTAACATCTCAAACACTCCGGTTCTCATCCGACATCACATTAGCAACGCAAGATTGCAGAGCGATCTGAAAATCCCTTCAAATTTTAGCATTTGGGTGAACGTATCTGAGTCCGCCATTCGACGTGTTAACCAAGTCGAAAGCAATTGATAACAAAAGGGTTAAAATGAGGTAACCTTAAGAGGTATCAACGACTTCAGGTGTGACCGTGCGTAACTTTCTGACCACACGAATTTTCCAGATCGCGACCGCGTCTCTTGGTTGCCTGGGGGCAACTCAAGCTGAAGCGCATGTCAAATGGTTTTGCGCATTCGATGTCGCAGGACAACCAGTTGGATTGGAAAACGTGCTTTGCACGGATTTCGAACTTCTCACTGGCATCGCGATGATCTTCTTCGTCATCGGCTGCCTGATCGAGACGACAAGCATTGGCGCGGCCATGTCAAAAGCGTTGTCGAGCGCAACAGCGCCGATCAAGCTCGATACAGAAATTCTGATCCGCGCTGTGGCCGGTTTCTTCTTTGTCGCGCTCTGGACCACTGGCGGCATTATGCTGACGCCAGAGCTTAAAACTGACTCAACTTTCATTCCCTGGTTTCAGCTTGCCATTGCGACCGGCCTGATCTGGCGCTCAACCATGGGCTTTTCGGGTGTCGGAATTTTTTACCTCTTTTTGAAATCTGTGACGACGTATGGCGGCTTCCACCTCATGGACTACCCGATCTTTCTCGGCCTCGCGTCCTATTTGATCCTGACGAGTGTTCAGCAAACATTTTTCAATCTGCGCCCACTCGATGTTTTTAGAAT
>CAIZGQ010000397.1 GCA_903932565.1 uncultured Hyphomicrobiales bacterium | reverse complement strand
CTCGTTGTCTGGCAGGTCCACGACTCATCCGCGCTGAGATTCGCTGGATCAGTCGCCCTCCTTGTTCCAGAGCCGGGCAGTGAGATCAACCCGTTGCGGCCTTCTCAACAATCCTGACCACATCCGCCATGATGCTGTTGAGCTCATAATCCTTTGGCGTGTAGACGGCAGCGACGCCCTCTTTGCGCAACAAGGCCTCGTCGTCGGGCGGAATGATGCCACCAACCACCAGCGGAATATCACCAAGCCCCTCTGATCGCATGCGCGCGAGAACATCGCGCACCAGCTGAACGTGGGACCCGGACAGGATGGACAGCCCAATACAATGGACCCCTTCTTCCAGGGCGGCATTGACGATCTCAGCCGGTGTGAGGCGAATGCCTTCGTAGACGACCTCCATGCCCGCATCGCGCGCCCGCACGGCAATCTGCTCGGCCCCGTTCGAGTGACCATCGAGACCCGGCTTGCCGACCAGAAACTTGATTCGCCGCCCGATCTTGCGGGAGACGCGTTCAACCTCCGCCCGCACGGGATCAAGGCCACCGGCTTCCTGGCGGGCCGCACGGCCAACGCCTGTGGGCGCGCGATATTCGCCGAAGGTCTCGCGCAGCACCGCACCCCATTCGCCTGTGGTGACGCCAGCCTTCGCCGCCGCGATGGACGGCTCCATGATGTTGCGGCCCTCAGCGGCAGCTGATTTCAGCTCCGCAAGGGCGCGTGCAACCGCAGCCGAATCACGTGTTGCGCGCCATGCATTCAGTCGGCTGATTTGTCCCGCCTCGACACCTTCCTCAACAACCATGATCGAGCCGTTTCCAGCGGTCAGCGGCGAGGGCTCGGTTTCCAGAAAGCGGTTCACGCCAACAACGGTCTGCGTGCCCGTCTCGATTCCCTCAAGTCGACGCGTGTTGGATTCGACGAGCTTGGATTTCATGTAACCGCTTTCAACGGCTGCAATCGCACCGCCCATGGCGTCAATGACCGCAAGCTCGTCAAGAGCCTCACGCTTCAATTCATCGACCTTGCGGGCGATCTCCGCGCTACCATTGAAAATATCGCCATATTCCAACAGGTCAGTTTCGTAAGCCATGATCTGCTGGATGCGCAGGGACCATTGCTGGTCAAAGGGCCGCGGCAATCCCAGCGCCTCGTTCCACGCCGGCAATTGCACGGCACGTGCGCGCGCATCTTTCGACAGCACCACCGCCAGCATTTCAATGAGGATGCGGTAGACGTTGTTTTCCGGCTGCTGCTCGGTCAGGCCGAGCGAATTCACCTGTACGCCATAGCGAAACCGGCGATACTTTGCGTCAGTGATTTTGAAGCGCTCCAGCAGCAACTCATCCCAGAGCTGCGTGAACGCCCGCATCTTGCAGAGCTCTGTCACGAACCGCATGCCTGCATTCACAAAGAACGAGATGCGACCGGCGACTTCACCCAGATCCTCCGGCTTCACGAGGCCAGATTTCTGGACCTGATCAAGAACCGCAAGGCCCGTGGCCAATGCGTAAGCGAGTTCCTGCACGGGCGTCGCGCCTGCTTCCTGCAGATGGTAGGAGCAAACATTCATCGGGTTCCACTTGGGAATTT
>CAIZGQ010000396.1 GCA_903932565.1 uncultured Hyphomicrobiales bacterium | reverse complement strand
GGCCTTGCGGGCGCCTCCGCCGTTGCCATGGGCCTTGATGAACTCGAGCAATTGTCGCGCGAGATTCAGGAAAGCGTGATGTCCATCCGCGCACAGCCGGTGAAGCCGCTGTTCCAGCGCATGTCGCGCATCGTGCGCGCAGTTGCTGATGCAACCGGCAAAACCGTACGTCTTGTGACTGACGGCGACAGCACAGAAGTCGATAAGACGCTGATCGAGCGTCTAGCTGACCCGCTGACGCATATGATCCGCAATGCTGTCGACCACGGTATCGAAAGCCCCGAAAAGCGGCTTGCCGTGGGCAAGCCTGAAGAGGGTGTGGTGCGTATGTCTGCATCGCATCGTTCCGGCCGTGTCATCATCGAAGTCTCGGATGACGGTGCTGGTATCAACCGCGCCCGCGTCAAAGAAATTGCTCAGAACAAGGGGCTTATCCCAACTGATGCAATTCTGACAGACGATGAAATCGACAACCTGATTTTCCTGCCAGGTTTCTCCACCTCGGAAACCGTCTCTGACATTTCGGGCCGTGGCGTCGGCATGGATGTTGTCAAACGCTCCATCCAGTCGCTGGGTGGCCGAGTTAACATCTCCTCGCGTCCTGGCAAGGGCTCATTATTCACAATCAGCCTGCCGCTCACCCTCGCTGTGCTCGATGGCATGGTGGTGAAAGTTGCCGACCAGACCTTGGTTGTTCCAATTACTGCCATCCTTGAAACGTTGCGGCCACAGTCCGTCGATGTGTTTCCGATGGGTGAAGGGGCGCAGGTCATTTCCGTGCGCAACACCTTTACGCCGCTCATTGATGTGGGCTGGGAGCTTGGGCATCGCACAGCACCGTCCGACGCGATGAACGGTGTCGTCATCCTGATTGAGACCGAAGGTGGAGCCCGCAACGCATTGCTGGTGGATTGCATCATCGGTCAGCGGCAGGTCGTCATCAAAAGTCTTGAAGCGAATTTCCGCCACGTTCGCGGCATCGCGGCAGCGACAATCCTTGGTGACGGGCGCGTTGCCTTGATTGTGGACGTCGATGCGATCGTGGCCGGTTTCCGATCCGCGCTGCCACCCCTTGATGCTTCGCGTGACGCTGAACTTCTCGAAACTGTTGGGTGATTGATATGAAAAACGTCGCTTCAAACGAACCGAATGCTCAACACGAACTGATTGCGTTTCGCATCGGTGGCCAGGAATTCTGCCTCGATATCATGTCCGTGCGGGACATTCGCGGTTGGACACCAGCAACGCCCTTGCCGCATGCGCCAAGCTACGTGCGCGGCGTCATCAATCTTCGCGGCGCCGTGCTGCCAGTTGTTGACCTCTCCGCTCGTCTTGGATTTCCAGCCGCAGAACCCACAGCCCGTCACGTGATTATCGTGGCGCGTGTCGAAGGCAAGTCACTTGGTCTTCTTGTCGATGGCGTGTCGGATATTCTGACGGTCACTGAGGAAGCCATTCAGCCAACGCCGGAAGTTGCCTCCGATATGGCGCGCTTGTTCATCCGCGGCGTTATCGCAATCGATGGCCGTATGATCAGCCTGATCACGTTGCAGAGCGTGCTGGAAACAAGCATGGCGGAAGCTGCATGAGCACGGCGCCGATGACGCAGGATAAAAAAGGCGGCGGTGGTTCGTCGATCGTCGATGGTGAATTCGTCCTCACAAAGGAAGATTTTTCCAAGATCGCATCGATGCTGCACGGGACGGCGGGTATCCACCTTCCCGAAAGCAAAGCCACGCTCGTCTATTCCCGTTTAACAAAGCGACTTCGAGCTCTCGGGCTGGAATCGTTCCGGGATTATTGTGCGCACATCTCGTCCGACCAGGGTGCCGACGAACGCTTGAAGATGCTCGCGGCTTTGACGACCAATGTCACGAAGTTCTTTCGCGAGCCGCATCATTTTGATCATCTACGCACAGTTGTTTTGCCGCCACTGTTGCAAGCGGCTCGCACGGGTGCGCGCGTGCGGATTTGGTCGGCTGGCTGCTCAAATGGCCAGGAACCCTATTCAATTGCGCTGACGATTCTTGGCCTGCTTCCAGATGCTGCAAACTTCGACATCAAAGTTTTGGCGACCGATATTGATCCCGTGATCATTGAAGAAGC
>CAIZGQ010000395.1 GCA_903932565.1 uncultured Hyphomicrobiales bacterium | reverse complement strand
GAAGACAAGGTTTCCATTGCTGAATTTCCCACAACACTGGAGGCGGCCCGCGCCTCCCACAGCGCGAGCATCAAGGTGATGATGGGAGCGCCAAATCTGGTGCGTGGCGGCTCGCATTCCGGTAATATTGCGGCCGAGGATCTTGCACGAGACGGGACGCTGGATATTTTCTCGTCCGACTACGTGCCCTCCAGCCTGTTGATGGCCGCCTTTGATCTGCCAAGGCGGGTGCCGGAAATTTCGCTGTCAAAGGCCGTTGCGATGGTTAGCGTCAATCCGGCACGCGCCGCTGGCCTGACCGACCGGGGTAACCTTGCAACCGGCCAGCGCGCCGATCTGGTGCGCGTGGCGCTGCATGACAAAACACCCATTGTCCGCCGTGTGTGGCGCGGCGGGAGCCACGTTTTTTGAGTGCCGGGGCACCCGCCTCCGCAAATGGGAGACTTGTTCTGGTCGTCGGTCCTTCGGGGGCTGGCAAGGATTCCATCATCAACGCGGCAAAAACAGCGTTGGATGGTCAAGCGCAGTTTGTGTTCCCGCCACGCCTCATCACGCGTGAACCTGATCTGAGCGAGGCAAATATCTACATCAGCTTGGCGGATCTCGAAGCAATGGAGCGCCGCGGCGGGTGCCTTTTGGCCTGGCGTGCGCATGGCTGCCATTACGCAGTTCCCAAGAGCATTCTCGATGACGTGAACCTTGGCGCAGTCGTCATCGTCAATGTGTCGCGCTCGGTCGTGCAGGAAGCAAGACGTCTTGTTGCAAAGACTAACGTCGTTCTTGTTACGGCCGACAAGGACGTCCGCGAGAGACGGATCAGCACCAGGGCACGCGAGTCCGCATCCTTTGATCGCTTGGCGCGAGAGGCTCCCGGCGTCTTGGAGCTCAACCCGTCCCTGACGATCGAAAACAATGGCGCGCTCGATCACGCAGCCAACACGTTCGTCGCATTTCTCAAATCGCTCGCGTAACCTCTGCTGGCGTGAAAGCCACTTTGATTGGCGAAGGATCTACGAAACCAGAAATCGGATTTTGGAATTCGTTCTTTTTTCCGGGTATTTTCAGAAAATTAAGTCAGCAAAAATTCGTTTGCTTTGCGCCGCCCGTCAACTTTGAGCCCATCCTCACTTGGCAATCGAGGGACCCGCCGGGGGTGCATGCCCGGCCATGCGGCCTGCCACAAACATCAATCCACCCACGACGAAAAGCGCCAGCACAAAAGCGACAACCCCCCGCCATGTGAGCGGGGTGGGCGCCCGGGCGGCGCGCTTGGTCTTATCATCATTGTTGCTGGTCATGGCCGGTCCTGCAGCAGCACAACGATTGCGCGAGCCTGCTGCGGGTTGAATAGCACGAAATGCAGGCAGACAGCAGCCTCGGAACGGCTCACGCCTTGTTGCGATCGCGATAGCGCAGGGCGCGAACATAGCCGACGACGGAAACGCCATCCGCATCATGAAAGGCCGAGCCCTCCTCCGGGCTCTCTTCTTCGAACAATTGCTCGGGCAACTGATCGTCGGCGACACCAACTTGCGGCGCTGTTGCCTCCAACGCGACCGACACAACGCTGCCCTCCCACCTCAAAGACGCGAGGGGACGGTCCGATGAAGGGCTGTTTGGTTTGCCCCGCAGCAGGTCTAGAAGATGCTGTCGCTGGATGTAAACCGCGGCGCGTTCAACATCTCGCGCACACGCTTTATTTGGCTTCACCTGCGCGGTCATTTCCTTGGCGCACACGCGGATATCATGGGGGCTTGCGGCCACAAGACCGGTTGTCGCTCCAGCATCCCCCAGTCGATCCAAAAGTAACGAAAGCGCCAGCCGGAGCTCGTCCAGCGAAAGGCCTGATAAAAAATTATCGATATTGTCGCGCATCTAACCTGTTCACGCTTCTGCAGCCAACAAAGAGCCCACCAGACACAAACTGGCACAAATCCTTTGGTGCGGATTTGACCTAGATCTTGCTTGGTTGGATTCTATCAAGCGATAGATTAATACAGTCAAGCCTGCGTCGCTAAGTTGAAGACGCATCGACCGCGGCATATGCGCGCCAAACGAGAAAAATCTGACGAAAAAGCCTGGTACCAAAGCTTAAGTGCCGTTCCGGGTGGCCAAAAAGTTCACTAATAAACGGTACGTGATGACGGAACCAGATTTCCGTCAATGCCGTTTTTGGAGTGCAGGCCTCGCCGATCTTTGCGAGTGGACGAGTGCGGATGAAGCGTCCGAACATCTGCCACGATGTGGAACCGCGTCGCCGAAACGAGATGCAGGCGCGCGGACGTTTGAGAGCTTCAACAACAGTGTACGCAAAAGGCAGTTGCCTGAGCCTCAACGCGTTCGTCAGACCTCTTGTGCAGTGAGCCTGGCGACTGCTGGAAACAACTTGCGACGCAGGAACAAAGCGACTGCGGACCCAGAATTATTTACCAGGCGCGGGACGTCATCAAAGCGCACGCGCACGACAATTTCGAGGTGTCGGCGCTTGCCGGCGCGCGATCGCTAAAAGGTCTGCGAGCTGCTACCAGAGAGGCTACGCCATGCACGTCGCCAATGCCCTAACGTCAGCCTCGTGCACGGCAAAAGGGAACGCTGCGCAGCCTTAGGTAGTTTCCGTCACTCACGCCTTTTCGAACATTGTCGCTAGGCTTGATTAACGTTCGGCCCCGACTCCTTCGGTCCGTCGAGCATCCTTGCCATGTGTGACGATTTCGGGAGTGCGATAACGGTGACAAATTTCGACCATATTGCAGTCGACAAATCGCTCTCGCGTGTTGCCCTCTTCTCGCGGGCCCGAAATGGAGCCTCACCACCCCTGCCCTATGCTGGCTGGCAGAGTGACCAGACGGTGTGGAGCGCGCTCTCCCATGACGTTCATTTCACCAAGCATGATGTCGTGTTCGACCAGGCCGAACCGCAAACCTATGTCCACCTCATCGCAGCGGGGCTGGTCTGCATGCACAAGACGCTGTCCGACGGTCGCCGTCTCGTGCTTGGCTTTGCCTTGCCGGGCGACTTCATTGGTTCATCGGGCAGCGGCTTTCATGGCTATTCGGCCAGCGCCGTTGATCAGGTCACCACGCATCGGATGACTTACGATAACTTCATGAACACGCTCGAAACCAAGCCCCATTTTGCGCTCAGCGTTCATCAATCGCTCGCAGAGGATCTACAGACGGCACATGAGCAGATGATGGTGCTGGGACGGTGCTCTGCGCGTGAACGCACGGCAGCTTTTATCCTGAACCTCAGTCAACGCTGGAACACTATTCACGGCCATGGAAATCTCGTGCCATTGCCCATGACCCGCGCGGACATTGGCGACTACCTCGGCCTCACAATTGAGACCGTCAGCCGTGTCCTGAACGCATTTGCGCGTGAAAGCATGTTGGAGATTTTGCCGGATGGGGTGCGGATCCTCGATCGCGGTCAATTGGAACATGCACTCGCGGTCTGATGCTTCGAACTTATGAATTGTTTCATGAAAAATTTACCTATTATGTAAGTGTTAATGATGGAGAGATATAAAAAAGCTACTTTCTAATTGGATTTTTTACCAAAAATCTTCACTAAGAATCGTGAAACCAGCGAAACCTTAGCCTTTCAACCTTTCGATCAAATCACGGACAGATTATTGTGTCCGTATGGATTTAAGCGAAAAGGCACTTCAATGAGGCGGTCCCAGGTCCTGTTCAGCATGGCAATTGTTGTGGTCGGTGCTTTGGGTTTCGCCGAGGCATCGCAACATCAAGCGAGCAAGCAAACGACAATCGGCGTCATCAATCCCAACGATGTAATTTTGAAACCCGCGCCAATTAATCCGGCCTGGGTGCTTGAGGGAAATCCGCAAACCATGGGCGCGGAGATTGCACATTCTGACGATGGCTCGACAAAGGCCTATGTCTGGCAGACCACAAAAAGTGTCTTTGACTGGCACTATGATTTCGATGAGGTCGTCACGATTCTGGATGGCGAAGTCTTCCTCACCGACAAGACGAACATGGAACGTCGACTTGGTCCGGGTGACGTTGCATTCTTTCCGCAGGGAACTGTCGTCCACTGGCGCGTCCCGGACCATGTGAAAAAAGTTGCAACCATCAAGACGTTGCTGCCCGAGCCGATCGCGGGAATTGTTCGCTGGATGCGCATGGCGCGCAACATGATCAAGCCCAGCGCTGCGTTCGCGAGCAATAACGACTAAAGCGCCGAACAAGACGTCATTCAAATTAAAGCCGTCGAAGATCATTTGATCCTCGGCGGCATTTTTTGTTCAGGCGAGCCTCACAGCAACCCGCAAAGGCAGCCAATCTCCCACGGGCCATCAGGTCCGATGATCTTTGGCAAGCCCGTGCTCGTGGCTGCTGCGAAGTCGTTGACAGCGTCCAAACCAGCGCGGTGGTAGCTGGTGTAATCGTGGATCGGCAACCAGTCTGGCACCACTGGCAGGGCCGTCGGGGCAAGGTCCGCGTACCGGCCAGCGCCATACACCGGCTTGCCACCCACCATTGTCAGCAAAGACGTGATCTGCGGGATTTGAGCCTCCGGGACTTTCATATAATCGTCGGACAGGATCGCGAGGTCCGCCCATTTCCCCGCCGAGAGCGTGCCTTTCTTGTCGTCATCTCCGGTGAAATACGCGCCGGCAGCGGAATAAAGCCGCAGTGCTTCTGTGCGGTCGACAAGGTTGCGCTTGGCATTCAACGTCGTGCCGCCCGCTGTCTTGCCGGTGATCAGCCAATGCACGCCCACCCAGGGATTGTGGCTTGATGCCCGGTTGCCATCCGTGCCGCAGGCCAGATGCAAGCCCATCTGTCGAATGCGACCAATTGGCGGCGCGTCGGCAGCGGCCTCCTTGCCCCATTTGCCCGCAAACGCATCCCCGTCGAGCGACATGCGATTCTGGATGGCGATGGAGCCGCCAAGTTTTGCGACACGCTCAAGACTTTGCGGCGAGATCGTCTCCGCGTGATCAATCGCCCAGCGCACCTTGTCGACAGGCACGTCCCTGTGCGCTGTCTCGATGGCACGCATCAGGTTCTGCACGGTCACGTCGTAATTGGCATGCAGGCGGAACGGCCAGCCGTTGGACACCACCAGCTTGATCGCCTCGACCAATTGGCTTTCACCAACTTCCGTTGGTGGCACAACCGCTTTTGTGAAATTGGCGGGATCATGCGTTGCCCAGATCATGTATTCGCCCGCACCGATCATTTTGAAATAATCGTCGCCCTGGCCCGGTTTCACCTGCGTGACCCAGCTCTTGTAATCTTCAAGTTCCTTGCCGGGGCGCTGCGCAAACAAGTTGTATCCGATGCGCAACGTGAGCGCCTTGTCAGCGGCGAGTTTGGCAATCGTCTGGTAATTGTCCGGGTAATTTTGTCCGCCACCACCCGCATCAATCACGCTCGTCACGCCCAGCCGGTTCAATTCACGCATGAAATGCTTGGTGGATGCGAGCTGATCGCCCGGTGCCAGCTTTGGTATCTTGGCAAAGGTTGCCAACAAGCTGCCGATGTTGGTGACGTTGATGATGACGCCCGTGGGCGCGCCGGACGCATCACGTTCGAAAGCGCCACCAAAGGGCTCGGGCGAATCCTTCGTGTAGCCAAGGACGCGCATCGCAGCCTTGTTGAGAAAAGCGCGGTCGTAGATATGCATGACGAACGCCGGCACGTCGCCGGTCGCGGCATTGATTTCATCCAGCGTGGGCAGGCGTTTTTCAGCAAATTGCGTCGCTGTCCAGCCGCCAACCACCTGCACCCACTGGGGCGCTGGCGTGCGCATCGCCTGATCTTTCAGCATGCGCAATGCGATGCCCAGAGACGGCACACCGTCCCAGCGCAACTCCTGCGAATAGGTCAGGCCACCACGGATGAAGTGGGTGTGCGAATCATTCAGGCCGGGCACAATCGATTTGCCGCCAGCATCGATCATCTTCGTCTGTGGGCCGCGCAATCGCTCCATATCACGGCGCTTCCCGACATCGAGGATCTTGTCACCACCAATGGCAATCGCCTCGGCACTGGGTTTTTTGGGATCGAGAGTGATGATCTTGGCGTTTTCAATAATGAAATCAGCCTTGCCGTCCGCAGCTTGAGCAGCCTCCACGCCAAACACCTGAGCGGCTGCGTAAACGCTCCCGAGCGCCGCGCCGCTGGCGAGAAATTGACGCCGTGTGGACGCGCCCCCGCCAAGAGACCATTTGTTCCGCGTGTTGCAGACAATGCACATCGATTGATCCTCCCTGCCCTGCCGATCTTGCTGATCAGTCACAACCGACTTGGCCCGGCTCTGCGGGCCTTGGTCGGTAATGCATTGAGAATTCAACAATCCTCGGCGGCAGGCAAGTCGAAACCAGATTGAGGCAGCCGCGTCAGCTCGCCAAGCACTGGCGATAGGCCTCCAGCGTGCGGCGCGCGATGCCCGGCCAGGAGAAGTTCTGCTCCACCGAGTGCCGTGCAGCAGCGCCCATTTGCCTCCGCAGGGCCGGCTCTGCAATCAGCTGGCCGAGTGCCTGCGCCATGGCTTTGGGCTCTCGTGGGGGAACCAGCAGGCCGGTGATTCCATCCTCCAGCAGTGTGGGGATGCCACCAACATTTGTGCCCACCAGCGGCAGACCGCAGGCCATTGCCTCAAGCCCGGTGATGCTGGTCGCCTCAGCCAGAGATGGCAGCACGCAAATGTCCGCAGCATTGTAGACGTTCGGCATATCGCTATTGGGGACGCCGCCGAGAAAAATCACCCGGTCGAGCATATTTGCAGCGCGCAAAATCTGGGTCATCAGCTCCCGATCCACGCCATCGCCTGCAACGACAACGCGGAATGGTAGATGCCGCATTTCGGCAATGGCGCGCGCAAACCAGATGACCCCGTTTTTCTCAACAAGACGCCGGGCGAGAAGCAGAACTGTTTCATTTTCACCGATACCGCATTTGGCACGCAGCAATGAAGAGCTCGGAAAAAAGCGCGTGGTGTCGACGCCGTTTGGGATCATCTGCGCCGGCCCGGCGAACCCAAAGGCGCGCACGGCGTCAACCAGTTCGTCGCTGGGCGCCAGAACACTTTTAACGCCTTTCAGCAGGTTGGCGGTGCGCTGCCTGCGAAATCCACCCGCTTTCAGCCGCGCCAAAAAACCCGAAGAATGGTTGGTGAAGATCACGGGAACTTTGAGGCCGCGTGTTGCTGCGAGCGGACGAATTCCGTGCACATGGATGATATCAAAATCACGCGCACGGATGGCATTCGCCAGCCAAAATTTCAGCATGACCGTGTAGAATGGCTGAGCCTTGATGAGACGCGGCCGATAGATCTTGGCACCCTGCAAGACGACTTCGCCGAGGGTCGATCCAAAGGAGAGCGGATGCACGATCGTGACGTCTGCCGCTTCTGCAACCAGTGCGCGCGCCAGCTCATACACATGACTGGCAATCCCGCCGATGACAGGCGGAAATTCGCTTGTCACCAGGCACACCTTCATTGTCATCGCCAGCCCTGCTAAACACCGTCTTTACGATTGGCTGTTCTAACACCAGCCGAGGGAGAAACAAAAACGTCATTGGCCTCAGGCGAGATCCTGCCTCAGCACAGCTGCGATCTGCGACCCAGCCGTGCCGTTCCCGAACGGCGACACCTTCGTCGTCATCGCAGCATAGGCCGTCGAATCAGTGAGGAGGCCGTGGACATTGGTGAAAATCACGTCCGGATTGGTGCCGACGAGCATATTAACGCCCGCGTGGACGCCTTCCGGGCGCTCCGTCACCTCGCGCATGATCAAGACCGGCTTTCCCAATGACGGCGCTTCTTCCTGAAGACCTCCCGAATCGGTCAAAATAAGTGTGGATATATCCAGCAGACGCACGAACGGCGCATACGGCAATGGGTCAATCAGCAACACATTCGGCAGCGCACCAAGTTTTTCACGCACAACTGCGCCCACATTGGGGTTCGGGTGCACGGGATACACAAACACGACGTCAGGATGCACGCTCGCCAGTCGTCCAATGGCCGCACAGATTTGCAACAATGGCGCACCAAAATTCTCGCGCCGGTGCGCTGTGATGAGAACGAGTCGCCGTCCCGCGAGATGAGCTTCATTCACAGCATCTGGTAAGGTCGGCGGATCCTTGCGAACCTTGTTCACCATGTGAAGCAGCGCATCAATCACGGTATTGCCGGTCACGTGTATGCTGCTTTCCAAGACACCCTCAGCCAAAAGGTTCTTTTGCGAAAGTTGTGTGGGCGCAAAAGACCATCGTGCCGTCAGCGTCGCGATGCGGCGATTCAATTCTTCCGGAAATGGCGAGTGAATGTTGAAGCTGCGCAGACCTGCCTCAATATGGCCGACGGGTATCCTGCGATAAAACGCGCAAAGCGATGCAACGGTCACGGTCGTTGTGTCACCCTGCACCAGCACAGCGTCTGGTTTTTCAACTTCAAGCATGGCGTCGATGGCGGAAAACAGCTTTGCGCTCAGGCTCGCAAGCGTTTGATTGTCCGACATCACGTTCAGCGTCACATCCGGCACAATATCAAAATCAGCCAAGGCGGCAGCCAGCAATTCACGATGTTGGCCAGACGAGCACACCCGCGTTTCAAAGAAATCCGGCATGGCTTTGAGCGCAGCCACCACTGGCGCGATTTTGATGGCCTCAGGCCGCGTGCCAGCGAAAACAATGACTTTTTTCATGGCCGGCACAACTCGTTCCTACGTTTCGCCTCATCGTCCAGTTGCGTGGGCCAGATTGGCGGCGCGCTGCTATGCGGTGGCGCTTGGGTGCGACAGTGTACAGCGCACCGGGGTTCACCCGTAGTAGCTGGGACTTCGAGGATCAATGCCAAATGATCGGCGAAGTCTGCGCCGAGGCCGCTTTCATGCTTTGTTCCCGAGCAATCCCTTTCGCGCCTTTGGCGAAAACTGCTAAGCTCACATTTGATCTGACGCGCCCATCGTGATGGCGCATTGCAATCGAAGAGTGACCTCCACCCATGGCCATGGAACGCAGCAATCACCTGCAGGAAGCTGTCTTTTCTGCCAGCATGGCTGAAAAAAGCATCGTGACGATCTATTTGCTGAACGGCGTGAAGCTCATCGGCGCCATCACTGGTTATGACCAGTTCACGCTTCTGCTTGAGCGCGATGGAATCTGCCAGCAGGTCGAAAAGTCTGCGATCGCCGCTGTCAGCACGAGCTCAAAAATTGGGAGCGACGCTGAACTCTGATGCCTATTGGGAGGCGGATTGAAGCGTTGCTGTCGGTTTTCGATTTGCAATGAGGGTCGCTGCCCACACCAGAATGGGCATAGCCACGGCCCAAAGTACGCCGATGAGAACAAGGCTCTGCCAGAGCGGCTGACCCAGGACCATGCCACCAAATCCAGCCCCTCCGGAATAGCTGAGCGGGGCCGCCACAGCCCCCAAAACAGCCGCCAGGAGCAACCGACCGCGCATCCAGGACAGGCTGGAATTCAGCGCCGTCGCGAGCAAAACCCACATGGCAATGATCCAACCCGGCGGCAGGCTGGCGATGGGCGCTGGCGAGGCATAGGCCGCAGCTCCGGTTGCCACCAGCACGGTTTCCAGCACAAGCCCCACAGCCGCCGCCAGGAGCGCCAGCACCAGCTCGCCCTGCCAGTCACCGCTCAGCCACAGGTGCAGCGCCAGCACGGCACCCACAGCTGCCGTACCCGCCCAGGCGTGACCGTGAGCTGCTCCAAGGACGCAGGCAAACCAACCGGCCTGAAACGCCGCAAAATTGATGATCTTCAGCACATGCAGTTCCTTGAAGCGGACCTGACAGTTACGCCCGGCCTGCCGTCATGGATGCAGACAACGTCAAATGGTGCGAACGTCCACCCCGGCCACGTCAAGAATGACCCGCGCGGCACGGGCGCTCGGGGTATCGCCCGCGGGCAGCCCCATCAGTCCATCCAGACGCGAAAGCGCGGCCACCTGCACGTCCCGGGCCGCGCCGCCCACGACGAGCGGCAGCATGGCCGCAGCCAACGCGTCGGGCGTGCAATCGTGCTGGATGAATTCCGGTATCGCATTGCGGCCAAGTATCAGATTGGGGAGCACAATCGACGGCACCTTGATCAGAAACCGCAGCAACTCTTCCACGCGCGAGACGCGATAGGCCACGACCATCGGCACGCCGGAGAGCGCAAGCTCCAGCGTCACTGTGCCGGATGCCGCCAGCGCGGCCCGAGAGGAGCGGAAGGCTTCGAACTTCGCAGCCTCGCCGCGCACGATGCGCGGCTTGACGGCCCACGTCTCCACATGGGCGCTGATCCGGTCGACGAGGTGGTCGACGGCGGGGAGGACGAAATCAATGGGGCCAGCGGCGCTCGTCATCAGTTCGGCCGCAGCGCGGAAATCGTCCATCAGACGTTCGATTTCCAGCCGACGCGATCCGGGCAAAATCAGCACTTGTGGCGGCGAGCGCTCGCGGGCGGTTGCCTCGGCAGCGTTGGGCCGAAGCTCCTCCAGCCGCTCGATCAGAGGATGGCCCACATATGTGCAGGCGGGGCCGCCGAGTCGTCGATGCGCCGCAGGTTCGAACGGCAACAGCGCCAGAACATGATCAATATAGCTGCGCATGGTGCGGGCGCGACCGGGGCGCCAGGCCCAAACCGTCGGGCTGACATAATCAATCACAGGAAGATCCCGCAGCGCCGCACGCACCTTTTTGGCAACGCGGTGCGTGAAGTCAGGGCTGTCGATGATGACCAGTGCATCGGGCTTGGCCGCGATGGCATCCGCCGCTGTCTCGCGAATGCGCGCGAGGACCTGCGGCAGGCGCTTGAGGACCGGCACAATTCCCATGACCGCAATGTCGCTGATGGGAAACAGGCTTTTGAGACCCTCGGCTTCCATCATGTGGCCGCCGACCCCGCTGAAGCGGACGTGCCCGCCGGTGGCTGCGCGCAGAGCTTGCATCAGTTTGAAGCCGAGCTGGTCGCCCGAATGCTCCCCTGCCACGACATACACATGGAATATGGCGTCGGGGGCAACGCTCATCGCAGCCGACCCATCATGATGCGTTGGCCGTGGCCACGCTCACGCGCCAGCGTCCCGTGTGTCCCGCGGCGTCACCAGCGCACGATCGCCACCCTGCTGGATGAACTCCAGGATCTCGCGCACCTGTTGATCTTCGGGGAACTCGACGGCAACGGTCTCGGCGCGCTCTTTCAGCGTGCCTTCGTCTCCAAAAAGTGTGCGATAGGCACGGCGCAATTCATGGATGGCTTCACGGGAAAAGCCGCGACGCTTGAGACCGATGAGATTGAGCCCGGCCAGATACGCGCGATTTCCAAGCGCCATGCCGTAGGGGATCACATCATTCTCAACCGCCGCAAGACCGCCGATGAACGCGTGATTGCCGACGCGTGCAAACTGATGCAGGGCCGCGCCACCGCCGAGGATCACAAAGTCTCCGACGCGACAATGCCCGGCGATCATCACGTTGTTGGACATGATGACATCCGAGCCGATGTGACAATCGTGCGCCACATGCGCATTCGCCAGAAACGTGCAGCGATCGCCGACAATCGTCGCAAGCCCGCCACCTGCCGTACCCGGGTTCATGGTCACGCCTTCGCGGATCGTGCAATCGCTACCGATGCTGAGCGTCGAGGCTTCGCCGCGATATTTCAGATCCTGTGGCTCATGGCCAATCGACGCGAACGGGAAGATGCGCGTGCGCGCGCCCACATGCGTCTGCCCATACACAACGACGTGCGACAACAGATGTACACCATCGCCGATCACGACGTTGGGACCGACGTGGCAAAACGGGCCGATGATGGCGCCTGTCCCGATTTGCGCGCCCGCCTCAACGACCGCACCGGGATGAATCTGGGCCTCTGACAGAGGTGCCTCCTTCAATGGATCAAACGCGAAAACAGAAAAAGACCCTGTCAGGCGGCGGGTTTTGTATCAACGACCAGCATCGCGCTGATCTCGGCTTCGCAGACAATCGTGCCGTCCACTTTCGCCACGCCCTTGTACCACCACATGTTCTTGCGCTGGTTGAGCTTGGTCATGTGATATTCAACACGATCCCCTGGCACGACGGGTTTGCGGAACTTCGCATTGTTGATCGTCATGAAATACACAATCCTGGGCGCACCCGAGACGGATGCGTTCACACAGATCGCACCAGCGGTCTGCGCCATGCCTTCAATCAAAAGAACGCCCGGCATGACAGGCTGACCTGGAAAATGGCCCTGAAACTGCGGCTCATTGAAGGTGACATTTTTAATGCCGATGCAGCTCTCATCCGAGTCGCAATCGATGATCCGGTCAACCATCAGAAACGGATAGCGGTGCGGCAGGGCCTGCAACAGCTTGATGATATCCATCGATTCCAGGATCTTCGGCGCGTCCTCTTTCATCCCCGTCCCCAACCACTTTCAAGCTCTCGCGAGCACCTAGTCACCATTGTTGTGCTGCGTATGTCGCCAGCTTCTGCGCGCGACAACGCGTAACTTACTTTGCCTTCGGCGTATCCGTTGCCCCCGCGCGCAACGAGGAAAGCCCAAGTTCGCTGAGCTTTTCCAGCGTCGCGGCCATGCGCATGTAAATCCGCAAGGGCCGCGCGGGAGACCCGCCGAACCGGGCCCCGGCCGGCACGTCCGTCATCACCCCGGCTTGCGCGGCGATTTGAGCACCCATGCCAATCTTGAGATGGCCGGTGATGCCCGCCTGCCCGCCCGCCGCTGCGAAATCACCAATTTCCGTGGAGCCCGAAATACCTACCTGAGACACGATCACGCAATGACGCCCCAGCGTCACGTTATGGGCAATCTGGACCAGATTGTCGATCTTGGTGCCCTCCCCAATCACGGTATCGCGGTTGGCACCCCGGTCGATGGTCGAATTGGCGCCGATCTCGACGTCATTTTGAACGATCACGCGACCGATCTGCGGCACCTTGAGATGCCCGCGCGGTCCCATGGCAAAACCAAACCCGTCCTGCCCGATACGCACGCCGCCATGCAAAATGACCCTGTCACCCAGCATCGCATTGAGAACCGAGGAGCCCGGGCGGACCGAGCAATCTCGCCCAATGCGCACGTCAGGGCCGATAACCGCATTGGCGCAGATCACGGTGCCCGCGCCAATTTCGGCGCGCGGGCCAACGACAGCACCCGGATCGACCGTCACGCCAGCCTCAAGCCGTGCCTCGGGATGCACAAACGAGCCCGGCGCGATGCCTGCACTGCCGAAGGTTGAACCCGGGCGCATGGCAGCCGGAAACATCCGCGCGACCACCTGGGCAAACGCACGGTAAGGCTCGGCTGAGACGAGCGCCACCGTTCCGGCAGGCACACGGTCAGCGTATTTTGCGCCAATCAGGCAGGCACTTGCCTGCGTTGCCGGAAGGGCGTCGGCATATTTGGGATTGTCGAGAAACACCAGACTTCCCGGCACGCCTTGGTCGAGTGGTCCGACAGACGTGATTTTGCGCGTCAAATCTGCGCCCTCGGACGCGGTCGCGCCGGTCCACGCGATGATCTCCGCCAGAGTCGGCGTCAGGACCGCGTGGAAGAAAATTGGATTACCCATGTGATCGGTCCGTTGGTCCGGTTCGCGTATCCGAACAGGCGGACACAAGCATAAATGGTCTGGGGAGGCAGGCCAATCCGCCAACGAGGTCTGACGGACGTTGCAGCGGGTCCCTTTCAGCAAATCGGCCCCCGAGGGGGCCGATAAGATCGTGAGAGGCGTGAGCGCAATGCCCCAATCAAACTGTCAGGTGATCAGAAGCTCGAACCACCCGAAAAGCGGAACGCCTGCTTCTGGTCGTACTTGTCTTTGGCAAGCACGAATGCGTAGTCGAAGCGGATCGGACCGAGCGGCGAAGCCCAGAGCAAGCTCACACCAGTTGAAGCGCGGATCTTGCTAGAATCCTGCACGGCAATGCAATTGCCCTGCGTCGTGCTTGTCCCTGCCACGTAGTAGGTGCAACCGGGGCCACCACCGACGTACTGGCTGAAGTTGGTCAGGCCCTTGTAGCCCCAGAGCGTACCTGCATCGGCGAAGAGTGCGCCCTTCAGGCCCAATTCCTTCGGCATGCCGAAGATCGGGAACTGAATTTCAGCGGTGCCACCAATGTAGTGGGTGCCGCCCAGGCTGCCTTGGCTGGTGTTGTTGGGGTCGGAGATGTCACGCGGGCCGATACCGCCGGGCGCAAAGCCACGAACAAGAGCTGGACCAAGGTTGAAGTTGTCAGACAACCGCAGCTTCTGCCCGCCGAACGCGAACTCGTTGCCACCCTGCAAGCGCACGAAGCCGATGATGTCTTCGTAGATCGGGTGATAGTAGCGCAGGTCAGCAGCTGAGCGAACGAAGCGCGAGTTGCCACCAAGGCCAGCCACGTCCTGACGGAACTCAGCGTAAAGACCAGTCGTCGGGTCCTTGCCGTTGTCGAGCGTGCTGTAGCTTGTCGTGAACCCGGCCACGGACGACAGGGTTGTGCCCTGCGCCTGCTTGATCGCCAGCGAAGCTTCGCCATTGGTTACGCAGTTATAAGCAGCTGTCGCACCCGTTGAACCATCCGGATTCACCAGCCCGGGCGAAGCAGCGCCTGGCGTGAACCCAGCGAGCGGGTTTGTACAATCGTTGTAGGGCTGCGACGTGGTGTTCGGGATCGTGATCCGTGTCGAATAAATCGAATACCGCGCGCCGATTGTGAACTCATCCGTGATCGGCAAGCCGAGACGGATTGTGCCACCCGTGGTCCAGGATGAGTAGATCGAGTAGCGGGTGTTATCCTGCTGCTTGGAGAACAGGTCAAAGCCTGCCGCCAAACGCTGGCCCATGAAATAGGGCTCAGTGAAGGAGAAATCGACGCCGCGACCATGCTGGCCCGCACTCACGGATGCGCGGACATACTGACCACGACCCATGAAGTTGGACTCAGACACGGACACTTCCGCAATCAAACCGTCGGTCGTTGAGTAACCACCCGAGATACCGAACGATCCGGTCGACTGATCTTCGACTTCGACATTGATGATGACGCGATCGGGCGCAGACCCCGGCTCGTTAGTGATCTTGACCTTCTTGAAGAAGCCCAGACCGTTCAGGCGGCGCTCGGCGCGATCCACGAGGACGCGGTTGTAAGCATCGCCTTCACCCAGCTCGAACTCACGACGAATGACATAATCACGTGTGCGTGTGTTGCCGCGGACATTGATGCGCTCGATGTAAACGCGCGGACCTTCTTCAACCACGAAGCCCAGGGCAATCGTGTGGTTGACGGCATCACGATCGCCACGCGGACGAGCCGATGCAAACGCATAGCCCTTCTTTGCAACTTCACGCGTCAGCGCTTCGACGGACTTGTCGACCAGGTCACCGTTGTAACTGTCACCAGCCCGCAGACGCACAACGCTGCTGAGCTGATCTGACGAGACGTCCGTCAAATGGGATTCGACATTGACCGACGACACGACATAGGGCGCGCCTTCATCAACGGTGATGTTGATGTTGTAACCCTTGCCTGCCGGATCATACACGGCATCCGAGCCAATGATGCGGAAGTCGACATAACCGTTCTTCAAATAGAAGCGACGGATCAGCTCTTCATCAGCTGAAATGCGATCGGGATCATAAACGTCGGTCGACTTGAAGAAGGAGAGAAAGTTCATCTCCGTCGTCTGCATCAAATTGTGCAGGCGATAGGACGAAAAGGCATTGTTGCCGAAAAAGTTGATCGACTTGACGCCGGTCTTGGACCCTTCGTCGACCTTGAACACCACGTCAACACGGCCGTTCGGCAGGTCGACAATGCGCGACGTTACCGTTGCATCCGAGCGGCCTGCGCGACGGTACAAATCCGAAATGCGCTGCTGGTCGGCCTGCACGGTCGCCGGGCTGTAGGGTCCGCGAGTCTTGGACTGAACTTCCGAGGCGAGCTGCTCGGACTTGATCTTGCTGTTGCCTTCAAAAGCAACGCGATTGATCAGATTGTTCTCCCGAACATCCACAACAATCGAGCCGCCCTGGCGGCTCACGCGCACATCAGCAAAAAGACCGGTCGCAAGAAGGTCCTTATAGCCCTGGTTGACCTGGGCTTCGCTGGTACCGCTGAAATAGGAACGAACCGTATCCGCATCCACACGAGAATTGCCGTGCACAATTACCGACTGGGCGTACGCCACTGAGGAGCTGACGGCCAAAAGGGCAATCACAAAACTCCGGGCGGCAAGCCGTCTCAGATGTCCTTTAAAGGATAGCATAGGATGACCGGTCCCCGTCAAAAACCCAAAACCACACCTTGCGGTGCTGGGTGGTTGATCCACCCAAAGTACCCACTGCCGGAATCAACAGCAGGCCATGTTTGTACACCTGCTTCTATCCGGTTTGACCTGAGGTGCAAATGCACATTGCCTCATATTAACGCGAAAGGCGGCCGCCGTGGCCCCTGAGCCACGGTCGCCTCACATCGAGGTTAACCATGGCTTAAAGGGCAAACAGCAGCCTCCGCCAGCTCAGCCGAGGCCAAGCTGGAAAAGGCTGCGTCATTCCGCCTCAGGTGCGGGTGAAGTGCATGATATCGTTGAATGTTGCAAACAGCATCAGCGCAAGCACGAAGGCAAGGCCAACCCGGAATCCGTATTCCTGCGTCCTCTGGCTGAGAGGCTGACCCCGCAGCGCCTCGAAGGCATAAAACAGGAGGTGACCGCCATCGAGCAGCGGGATCGGCACAAGATTTATCAATCCGATCGAAATCGACAGAATTGCGACAAGATTCAGCAAGGCCATGATGCCAATCTTGGCGACTTCGCCCGAGACCCGGGCAATGCCAATCGGACCCGACATCTGGTCCGCAGATTCGCGCCCGGCAAACAGGCCGGACACAAAACCGGCTGTCCGGTCGATACCATACCAGGTCTCTTGAACAGCAAGCCCAACCGCACTCACAAGCCCAACGTCGCGAATCTCGACGTCCTTGGGATCACGTGACCCATTGAGGCCCAACAGAGCCATCTTGTTCTTGCCAAAGGCGGTGTCGATTTCGCGCAGCCGGGGCGTCGCGATCAAGGTGGCCAGCTCGGTGCCGCGTTTCACCACGAAGGTGAGCGGCAGGCCCGCAGAGCTCTGGACCACGCGCTGCATGTCGCCCCAGCTCTCGACCGCGCGGCCGTCGATGGAGACGATCAGATCGCCCGCCTTGAAGCCGGCCGCTTCCGCCGCTTCGCCAGCGCGCACGGAATCAACACGGGGGATCAGAACGGCCTTGCCTTCAAGACTGAAAATTCCAGTGAAGATGACAATGGCGAGGAGGAAGTTGGCGACAGGGCCAGCCGCCACGATCAATGTCCGTTTCCAGACAGGCTGCCCAAAGAACGTCACCGCCCGTTCCGAGCGCGGCATGGCGGTCACTGCTTCCTTGTCGGCCATGCTGGCGCCATTGGCGTCGCCATGAAATTTCACATAGCCGCCCAGCGGCAGAAGGGCCACGCGCCAGCGCGTGTCTTTGCTGTCGGTGTAAGAAAACAGCTCGGGTCCAAATCCAAGTGAAAAGGCATCAACCTTCACGCCGCACCAGCGGCCGACCAAAAAATGCCCCATCTCATGAAAAAAGACGACCACGCTCAGCACAAACACGAACGGGACGACGTAGCTCAGAAATGATCCTGCGTAGCCAAAAAGCGCCATACCGACCTCCGGGGCAGATCGGGGGCATACCACCCAAACTTCGACCGCCACTGGTTAACAATACGTAAACATAGCCCACAACATGACAATGAGGGCATCTCTAGAGCATAGCTTCCGTTGTTTTTCTGGAAACATGGTCAACAAACAGCGAAGCTTCAACGGAATCAGGTTCTCCCGCCATTCCGCCTTGCACGGTCGCGTTGCAAACAGCCTCGACAAGTCGCGCAATATCGTTGAACAGAATGCGCCCTGCCAAAAATGCGCCCACGGCGATCTCGTTGGCAGCGTTCAAGACCGTTGGCAGCGCGCCCCCTTCCGCTAGGGCGTGACGGGCGACGCGCAGTGCCGGGAAGCGCTCGAAATCGGGCGGCTCGAACGTCAGCGCCCCCAAGGCGGCAAGATCGAGCTTTCGGGCGCCGGTTGCGACACGCTTTGGATAGGCAAGGCAATG
>CAIZGQ010000394.1 GCA_903932565.1 uncultured Hyphomicrobiales bacterium | reverse complement strand
GTTTTTTTATGCGTGGTGTTTCTTGTGAAACTAGGAACAAGCTCGCCTTAAGTGGCATTCATCACGCATTTGATCCTTCAGGATCAAGTTAAGCCATTGCTTGAACGGATGCGATCATGCGCTGGCTTCGAGACCGGTCAAGGATGCGCTTCTGGCGCACGACCTCCGGTCGCGGCCCGCAGGGCCGTCCTTGACAGGATCTCACAAGCCCAGCGCTAAGAGCCAGCCGTTCCAACAATGGCGCGGTGTGCCTGGCTTGGCCAAGGCGCAAGTTTGAAGGTCAAGCTCGCTCGTTAGCGCACATCAATTCGCCCCGGCGTCACATGCAGCAGCGCGGCATCGTCGAGCTCTGCGAAGGCTGCGGGGTCCGCACCCGTCATCCAGACCTGCCCGCCGATATGGCGCAAATCCGAAAACAGGGCCGCGCGGCGAAGCGGGTCGAAATGTGCAGCAACTTCGTCCAGCAACACCATTGGCGCAATGCCACTCATCGCCGCGACAAGCCGTGCGTGCGCCAAAACAAGCCCGACCAGCAAGGCTTTCTGCTCACCAGTCGATGAACGCGATGCATCTGCGCCTTTGGGGCCGTGCTTCACGTAAAGATCAGCGGATTGCGGGCCAATGAGGGTGCGACCTGCGGCAGCGTCGCGGCCTCTGTTATCGCGCAAAATTTGTCGGTAGCGATCCTCAACCTCGAGAGCTGGCAGGTCGCCGACAATCGTTTCAAGTTCGCCGAGCAAGGTGACTTCTGCCCATGGAAAGGGCGAATCTTCGTTTCGCTCGCGCTGGATGAGCGCGCGCAGGCGGGACACTGTTTCCTGACGCGCTGCGGCCACCGCAACAGCAAGTTCGGCAAGTTCGCGTTCGGCTGCATCAAGCCAGACATGATCGCGGCTGCCATCTTCCAAAAGGCGGTTGCGATTTCGAAGGCTTTTCTCGAGCGCGTTGACACGCGCCCCGTGGTCCGCGTCAACCGCCAGCACGAGACGGTCGAGAAACCGTCGCCGATCGCCGGGCGTGCCCACAAACAGGCCATCCATCGCCGGTGTCAGCCACACAAGCCGCAGGTGCTCCGCAAAAGCACGCGCGGACGAGACAGGCGCTCGATCAATGCGGACTCGACGCGCCGCAGGCGCATCGGCAGACGGCAGATCAAGTCCAACGCCTAGCTGGGTTTCAACACCATCGTCCCAAAGCATGGCGGACACGGCGAAACTGCCCGGGCCGTCTTCCCGCGCCATATCCGACAGGTCGGCGCGCCGCAGACCCCGCCCTGCTGTCAGAAGCGACAGGGCTTCGAGAACATTGGTCTTGCCGGCCCCATTGTCACCTGTCAGCGCCACGAGTTGCGTCTCGACCGTCAGATCGAGCTCAACATACGAGCGGAAGTCCGCCAGCATGAGGCGGCGGATAGCCGGTCGACGGATCTGCGCAAGCTCGTTCTCCATGCGCCGGATGTGCCACGGAACCGCCGCTATGGGGAGAGCGAAATTCAAGCCCTCAATCGTGGTGCACAGGCCGGACAGAAATCAGGTGATGACGCTTGGCTGCGACCGACCTGTAAAATGCGTCAGTTTGGAGAGCGAGCGCGACACATCGATCAAGTCCGCGAGCGCCACGGACGTCTCGAGATCGTGGCGCGTGGGGTCGGGCTCGTAGCGTTCGATGTAAACGCGGAGCGTTGCACCGGAGGTCCCCGTCCCGGACAGGCGATAGACAATCCGGGATGCGTCTTCGAACAAGATTCGCACGCCCTGCCGATGCGAATCCGATCCATCGACCGGATCGTGGTAGGCAAAATCATCCGCCGCCCTGACCACAAGCGATCCGAACGCCTGTCCCGCGAGGTTCGGGAGCTGCTGGCGCAGCGCGGCCATCAGATCGTTGGCACCCTGGCTTTCAACTTCCTCGTAGTCGTGACGCGCATAATAATTGCGGCCAAACTTCGCCCAATGTTCGCGCATGATGGCATCAACCGATTGGCGGCGCACGGCCAAAATATTGAGCCAGAGCAGCACGGCCCAGAGACCATCTTTTTCACGCACGTGGCTGGAGCCCGTGCCCGCACTTTCCTCGCCGCAGATCGTGGCGAGCCCGGCGTCCAGAAGATTTCCAAAGAACTTCCATCCCGTCGGGGTCTCGTAGATTTTGATCTTCAACGCGTCCGCGACGCGGTCTGCCGCCCCGCTGGTCGGCATAGATCGCGCTATCCCAGCCAGGCCGGCTTTGTATCCGGGTGCCAGATGCGCATTGGCAGCCAGGACGGCCAGACTGTCGGACGGCGTGACGAAGCGGCCTTTGCCGATGATGAGATTGCGATCCCCGTCGCCGTCGGACGCAGCGCAAAAATCCGGCCCATCGGACGCCATCGCAAGATCATAGATCTCCTTGGCGTGAACGAGATTGGGATCAGGATGATGACCGCCGAAATCGGGTAGTGGCGTACCGTTCATCACGGTTCCACCCTTTGCACCGAGGGTTTTTTCAAGAATTGCGTGAGCATAGGGGCCGGTGATGGCCGACATCGCATCAAACTTCATGCGGAAGCCGGAGACAAACAAAGCCCGGATGGCCTCAAAGTCGAATAACGTCGCCATCAAAGCTTCGTAGTCCGAAACCGGATCAATGACCTCGACCGTCAAATTCTCGATCCGAGAATCCCCAAGTTTATCGAGATTGACATCACCCAGGTCGCTGATCTTGAAGCTGTTGATGATTTTGGTGCGCGCGTAAATCGCATCCGTGATCTTCTCAGGAGCCGGGCCACCATTTCCAGCATTATACTTGATGCCAAAATCCCCATGCGGACCGCCCGGATTGTGGCTCGCGGACAAAATAAGCCCGCCAAACGCCTTGTATTTGCGGATCAGGTTTGAAGCTGCAGGCGTGGACATCAGGCCGCCTTCCCCAACGAGCACACGGCCAAACCCGTTGGCGGCTGCCATCTTGATGACGGTTTGGATGGCTTCGCGATTGAAATAGCGGCCGTCACCCCCAACGACGAGCGTCTGCCCCGCAAAGCCTTCGAGCGCGTCGAACGTCGATTGTACGAAGTTCTCGACATAATGCGGCTGCTGGAAAACTGTCACTTTCTTGCGAAGGCCGGAGGTTCCCGGCTGCTGACCCTCAAACGGCGTTGTTGTGCGAATCTGAATCATGGCAATCCCGAAAAATGAAGCGTCACGCTAGTCCACAAGAGGGCGGCAACTCAAAACGGCGTTCAGCCATATTGACGCCAGAACAGGCCGATTGTCAGCAGCACACCGATGGCAACGATCAGCAGGCGCAGACGCTTTTCCGGCACGCGGCGCAGCAGCCAGACGCCACCAAGACCGCCAAGCATCGCGCCGATCGATACGACCAAGGCCTCCAGCCAATGAATGCCGGGCGCAAAAATAAAGATCAGAAACGCGGCCGTGTTGATGATCGCGGCGAGTGCATTCTTTGTGGCGCCTGCATTGCGAACAGCCATGCCGCCGATGGTCAGCACAGCCATCATCAAAAAGCCGATGCCGCCACCAAAATAGCCCCCGTAGATCGCGATGCCGAACTGGAAGGCTGCTGTGCTCCAAGGTCCAAGCTTTGAAACCGCGTCAAGCGGCTTTTTGCGAAAACTACCCCAGACGAAGATGCAGGTTGCGATGAGAACCAGCCACGGCACCATGCGATCAAACAGATTCGAAGGTGTGGCGAGCAGCAGCAGCGCGCCGACAAAACTTCCAGCAGCAGAGATGAGGAGCAGCCAGCGAAAGCGCAGCTGCGGCGCATCGGTCACGAGGCCGCGTCCGGCATAGCCAGCAACCAGCTGGCCCGGAAACAGCGCAATGGTCGAGGTGATGTTGGCGGAGCGTGCGTCGAGCCCCATGAGGATCAGCGCAGGCAGCGTCACGAAGGATCCGCCACCGGCCAAAGCGTTCTGCGCGCCAGCCCAAAGCGATGCTAAAAACAGGAACGCTAAAACCATGGACGCTTGCTAGACGGAGCAGGGCTGTGATGCAACGGGCACACAAGCTTGAATCAACATTGTGAAACGACGCTTGGTGAAACGACGCTTGGAATGGCCCGGGTGAGGGCCTAAAGAACGCAAAACTGCAATCGCGCCGGAACCTGAGCCATGACCTATCGCTACGCCCCTTTGTTTCAGCTCGCCAAGGACACGACGCCCTACCGCAAAATTTCTTCCGACGGCATGCGCGTTGAAAACATTGGGGGTCGCGATGTGCTGCAGGTGAGCCGTGAGGCCATTCGCCTTCTATCCGAGCAGGCGATGATGGACATCAACCATCTGCTACGCCCCAGTCACCTCGCCCAGCTTGCAAAAATTCTGGATGACCCTGAAGCCACGGCAAATGATCGTTTCGTGGCCTACGATCTGTTGAAGAACGCCAATATCGCAGCGGGCGGCATTCTGCCCATGTGTCAGGACACCGGGACTGCGATTGTCGTGGCCAAAAAGGGCGGCGCAGTCTGGACGGATGGCGAAGACGAGAGCGCCTTGGCGGAAGGCATTCGCGATGCCTATGCCAAGAAGAACCTCCGCTATTCGCAATTGTCGCCGCTCTCCATGTTTGAAGAAAAGAACACCGGCGACAATCTTCCCGCCCAGATCGACATCTACGCGGCGGGTAAGGAAGAGCAGGCTGAGGACAGCTACAAGTTCCTCTTCATGGCGAAGGGTGGCGGCTCGGCCAACAAGACGTTTCTCTATCAGGCAACGCCGTCGCTGCTGACCCACGACCGGCTCGTTGAGTTCCTTAAGGAAAAAATCCTGACACTCGGCACCTCAGCCTGCCCGCCCTATCACCTCGCCATCGTTATCGGCGGGACATCGGCCGAGCTCGTCCTGAAGACTGTGAAGCTGGCCTCGGCGCGATATCTTGACGGCCTGCCGATAGAAGGTGGCGCGGACGGCCATGCATTCCGCGACCTCGCGATGGAAGAAGAAATCCACAAGCTCACCCAGTCGCTCGGGGTTGGTGCGCAGTTCGGCGGCAAATATTTTTGCCACGATGTGCGGGTCATTCGCCTGCCGCGCCATGGCGCCTCACTTCCAATCGGGCTTGGCGTGTCCTGTTCGGCCGACCGGCAGGCGGTCGGCAAGATCACGCGCGATGGCGTCTTCCTGGAAGAGTTGGAGCGTGATCCGGCCCGGTTCATGCCGCACGTCGATGAAGCCAAGCTTGGCGGCGATGTCGTCAAAATCGACCTCAACCAGCCCATGGCCGACATTCTCAAAACCCTCAGCGCCTATCCGATCAAGACGCGCCTGTCGCTCAGCGGCCCGATGATCGTGGCGCGCGACCTTGCCCATTCCAAGTTGCGGGAGCGGCTCGATCGCGGCGAAGGCCTTCCCGATTATTTCAAGCAGCACCCGGTCTATTACGCAGGTCCGGCCAAGACCCCAGTTGGCTTCGCGTCAGGCTCGTTCGGGCCGACCACAGCGGGACGCATGGATTCATTCGTGGACCAGTTCCAGGCCGCTGGCGGCTCCATGGTGATGCTGGCCAAGGGAAACCGGTCCGCAGCGGTGCGGAGCGCCTGCGCCAAGCATCACGGTTTCTATCTCGGCTCCATCGGGGGGCCCGCCGCCCGGCTGGCGCAGGACTGCATCAAGAAGGTCGAGGTTCTGGAATATCCCGAGCTTGGCATGGAGGCGATCTGGAAGATCGAGGTTGAAGATTTCCCAGCCTTCATCGTCATCGACGACAAGGGCAATGACTTCTTCAAGGAGCTCAATCTCGGTTGACCCGCGATGCGGGCCCAGGTTTCGGGTCCGCACGAAGCCGATTGTGAACCAGAGTGTGAACTCGAATTCATCTTCAGCAGGGGCAGCAGGCGTTGCCAGCAAGCGCATGCCGCGGTAGGGCGTAGATACCGCACGCGTGCGATCTGGGGTCACTCTCCTTGCTCATGAAGCCCTCCCGCCTTTCCTCACAGGGAGCCCGCTCCGTTTTCGAGCGGGCGCGGGACGCGGCTGTGCGGTTGATCCCCGGCTTTGACAGCTTGCAGCGCAGCCTCGCCTCGCCCCCTCAAGATCAGATGGATTACGACTACGCGGGCGAATCGGCTGGCGAGGGGGCGCTTGCCGCCTGGCACCTCGGCAAAAGCTACAAAGGTCGGCAGGTCGTCCGGGATGTCAGTCTCAACGTGCGCCGCGGCGAAGCCGTCGGCCTGCTTGGCCCCAACGGCGCTGGCAAGACGACCGTATTCTACATGATTACAGGGCTGGTGAAGCCGGACAAAGGGCTGATCGAGCTCGACGGACATGATGTTACGCAGCTGCCAATGTACCGCCGGGCGCGGCTCGGCATTGGCTACCTGCCCCAGGAAGCCTCGATTTTTCGGGGTCTGAACGTGGAAGACAATATCCGCGCCGTGCTGGAAGTCAGCGAGCCCGATCGTGATGCGCGTGAGTACCAGCTTGAAGAGTTGCTGGCCGAATTCGACATCGCGCGGCTGCGCAAATCTCCGTCCATCGCGCTCTCGGGCGGTGAACGACGCCGTTGCGAAATCGCCCGCGCTCTGGCGGCTCGCCCGTCGTTCGTTCTGCTGGACGAGCCCTTTGCTGGTATCGATCCCATTGCGGTGGGCGATATTCAGGTGCTCGTCCACCATCTCAAGCAGCGTGGCATTGGCGTGCTCATCACCGATCACAATGTGCGTGAAACGCTCGGCCTGATCGACCGGGCCTACATCATTCACACCGGTCATGTGCTGACCGAGGGGTCGCCGGAAGAGATCGTCTCCAATCCGGACGTTCGCCGACTTTACCTTGGCGAGGACTTCCGGATGTAACGCAGCCCAAGGTTGCTTTGCACGACCCGACTTGCCAAAACGCCAACGTGCCAAAACACCAAGACGTTTTGTCGGATATTGAGTTTTCCAGCTGTGAGGCCCGCATGACCACTGCCACTGCTCTTTCGCTCCCCAAGGACAAGATCAAGGTTCTCCTGCTAGAGAACATCAATGACAGTGCCGTGGAGCTGATGCTCAAGGCTGGCTACACGAATCTCACGCGGCTCACCAAGGCGCTCGACGGCGACGAGCTTCACGCGGCCCTCGACGGCACCCACATCCTGGGTATCCGGTCGCGCACCCAGTTGACCCCAACAGTGATGGAGCACGCCAACAAGCTGTTTGCCGTTGGTTGCTTCAGTGTCGGCACGAACCAGGTGGACCTGGATGCAGCGCGGCGCATCGGCGTGCCGGTGTTCAACGCACCGTTTTCCAACACGCGGAGCGTGGCCGAGCTCGTCATTGGCGAGATTGTCATGATGATGCGCCGGATCATCCCCCGTTCCAACAGCGCGCATCTTGGCGGCTGGGACAAATCTGCGACCAACAGCTTTGAGGTGCGTGGCAAGACGCTGGGCATCGTTGGCTACGGCAACATTGGTTCGCAATTATCAAACCTCGCTGAAGCCATGGGTATGCGCGTGATCTTTCACGATCTTGCGGACAAGCTGCGCCACGGCAACACCGAGCCGGTCGCCACCCTCGATGATCTCTTGGCGAGCTCTGACGTCGTCAGCCTGCATGTGCCTGAAACGCCCGGCACGCATGGCATGATCGGTGAAGCGCAAATCCGGAAGATGAAGAAGGGCGCCTATCTCATCAACAACGCGCGCGGAACCGTTGTTGACCTTGATGCCCTCGCGCGCGCCCTGAAAGATGGACATCTTTTGGGAGCTTCCATCGACGTGTTCCCAAAGGAGCCCGGCTCCAACAAGGAAAAGTTCGAGTCACCCCTGCAGGGCATCGAGAATGTCATTCTCACGCCTCACATCGGCGGCTCGACGGAGGAAGCGCAGGAACGCATCGGCGCAGAAGTCGCCAAGAAGCTGATCGAATACAGCGACAGCGGCTCGACGATGGGTGCCGTCAACTTCCCGCAGGTCCAGTTGCCGCCGCGCCCGGTCGGCACGCGCTTCATCCACGTGCATCACAACGTGCCGGGCATGTTGAACCGCTTCAACACTGTCTTTTCAGGCCGTGGCCTCAACATCGCATCCCAGTATCTCGAGACCTTCGGCGATATTGGATATGTGGTGGTCGAGACAGCCGATTGCGGTGGTTGCGAGCAGGACGTGCTCGAAGAGCTCCGCGCGCTGGATGGAACAATTCGCGCACGACTGATCTATCGCAGCTGATACAAATTCAGCTGACCTGACATCCACATCAGGTCAGCGATCTGTTGGATTAGTGCGCCTCGTCCCAATTCTGCGCAGCGCGCGCATCAACCTGCAATGGAACCGCAAGCTGGATCGCAGGGTGGGGCGCATCGATCATGACCTTGCGGACAAGATCAATGGTCGCCTCGACCTGCGCGTCGGGCACTTCGAATACAAGTTCATCGTGCACCTGTAGCAGCATCTGCGCGTCGAGCTTTGCGGCAGCGAGTGCGTCATCCATGCGCACCATGGCTCGACGGATGATGTCGGCCGCCGAGCCCTGGATCGGCGCATTGATCGCCGCCCGTTCGTTGAACGCGCGCTCTGCAGGGTTTGACGCGTTGATGCGCGGATAATGGCACTTGCGACCAAAGATCGTCGTGACAAAGCCCTGCTCGCGGCAGAGTTTTTTGGTCGCATCCATGTAATCGCGAATGCCGGGAAAGCGCTCGAAATATTTGCGGATATAGGCGCCGGCTTCCTCGCGGGGAATGCCAAGCTGGTTGGCAAGGCCGAAGGCGGAAATGCCGTAAATAATGCCGAAGTTGATCGCCTTTGCACGGCGACGCACGTCGCCCGGCATGTCCTTCACCGGAACCCCAAACATTTCAGACGCCGTCATCGCGTGAATGTCGAGACCATCGGCAAAGGCCTGCCGCAACTGCGGAATATCAGCCATGTGGGCAAGGATGCGAAGCTCGATCTGCGAATAATCGGCGGAGATCAGCTTATGTCCGGGCGTTGCAATGAAGGCCGTGCGGATCTTGCGCCCGGCTTCGTTGCGAACAGGAATGTTCTGCAAATTGGGTTCGCTTGACGACAAGCGCCCTGTCGTCGTGGCGGCCAACGCGAACGACGTATGCACCCGCTTGGTCTGCGGATTGACGAAGTTGGGAAGCGCATCGGTGTAGGTCGATTTCAGCTTCGCGAGCTGTCGCCATTCGAGAATTTGCGCCGCCAGTTCGTTACCTTGCTCCGCCAGTTCATCAAGAACGGACGCAGAGGTGGACCACGCACCTGTTGCGGTTTTCTTGCCGCCAGGCAGGCCCATCTTGCCAAATAGAATATCGCCAAGCTGCTTGGGTGAGCCAAGGTTGAACGGCTCGCCCGCAAGCTCGTGAATTTCGGCTTCAAGCCGTGCCATGCCCTGCGCAAATTCCCCCGACAGGCGCGAGAGAATCTGACGATCAATGGAAATGCCACGGCGTTCCATCCGCGCCAATGTTTCCACCATCGGCCGTTCGAGCCGCTCATAAACGGTGGCGACCTGTTCCGCCGCGAGGCGCGGCTTCAGCACATTCCAAAGCCGAAGGGTGACGTCAGCATCTTCAGCGGCGTATTCGCTCGCCTTGTCGATTGCGACCCGTGCAAAACCGATGAAGTTCTTGCCCGTCCCAGCGACCTCCCCAAAGGGAATTGTCTTGTGGCCGAGGTGCTTGGTCGACAATTCATCCATACCGTGGCCGTTGACGCCAGCGTCCAGCACATAAGACAGCAGCATGGTGTCGTCGGTCGGTGCGACCTCGATGCCGTAGCGGGCAAACATCAGCCAATCGAACTTCATGTTCTGGCCAATTTTGAGAACGCCCTTGTCCTCAAGCAATGGTTTCAACACAGCAAGGGCCGCCTCAATCGGCATTTGCCCATCGACCAGCTTGTCGTCGCCAAACAATTCGCCGCCGGAGCCCTGCCCGCGATGGCCAAGCGGAATATAGCAGGCGCGGCCCGGCGCAATGGCCAGGGACACGCCCACAAGATCAGCCTGCATCGGATCAAGCGAACTTGTTTCCGTATCGACAGCAAGAAATCCGTTTTCGCGCGCCTCTGCCACCCAGCTCTGCAGCCGTGTCAGATCGCTGACGCTTTCATACGCGGCGCGATCGATCGCGGCGCCTTGGGCTGCAGACGCACGTGCAGCAGCAAACGACTTCGGGCTGGGCTCACCATCTGTCTTGATGGCGCTGACCAGCGCCCCTGCCTTTGCTGTCTCGCCAGCGTTTGGCTTGGATTGCGATGGAAGCATCTCCTCAGGAGCGCGCTCCTTCACCGCACCATCGCGCCCGCGCCAGCCGCCCGGACCTATCAGGTCGGGGTCGGGCTCCACGGCAGTCGGATCGACGTCGTAAATTTCCGCAGCGCGCCGTGTGATGGTCGTAAATTCCATCGCCTTCAGGAACGCGACAAGCGTCTTCGGGTCAGGCTCAGGGAGTGTCAGGTCGTCGATCGACACCTGGAGATCAACGTCATCACAGAGCGTCACGAGCTTTTTGGACACCCGGATGAGTTCAACGGTCTCAGGATTGGTGAGCGTCTCGCGACGCTTGGGCTGTTTGATCTCGCCCGCGCGGGCCAGAAGTGTATCGAGG
>CAIZGQ010000393.1 GCA_903932565.1 uncultured Hyphomicrobiales bacterium | reverse complement strand
CGGCTGACACCGTAGCCCTCATCCAGGTCAACCTCGACAGACTGGCAAACCAGCGACGCCGTGTCAGCACGCACCTGCCACGTGCCAAAGCTGCTGCCAAACAGCAGCGCGCCCGTGGCAAGGGCCAACACAAAGGCAGCGAGTGTGATGATCTTGAACATCGACGTTTACCAGTTCCGCATCAGGCCAGCGATCCCACCGAGTGTGCCGGGGACACATGACATCCTGATCAATGAGTATCCATTAGGCCCAGAGTTCCGAGGTTTTCTG
Organism: uncultured Hyphomicrobiales bacterium; assembly: GCA_903932565.1. Classification (GTDB taxonomy): domain Bacteria; phylum Pseudomonadota; class Alphaproteobacteria; order Rhizobiales; family Beijerinckiaceae; genus Terripilifer. The sequence goes on along the minus strand of CAIZGQ010000393.1, from coordinate 1,566 downwards.
TGCGTGAACACACCCGTCGGCTGAACCATGTTGCGCCGGGTGTGTCGGTTCACACGCATTCGCGCTAGTGCAGGAAGGCCACACTGGCCGCCGAAGTACACTTATCGCCATCTCTGAAACAAGTTAACCCTCTGTATTAAGTCGAGAAACTCGCCGTCACGCCCCGTTGGGCCGCTGTCTGGACAAAACAGGAACTTGCTCAGGACGGGGGGCTGCGATACGCCATCTGCCATGGCTGAAAAACCCCCAACTCCTCCTGATTCCTCACCACCCGATTCGGGTGCTGCGACCGATCTCGTCAACCTGCACGAGGCCCTTGAGGAGCGCTATCTCGCTTACGCTATGTCGACCATCATGGGCCGGGCCCTGCCCGATGCGCGCGATGGTTTGAAGCCCGTGCACCGACGCATTCTTTACGGCATGCAGATCCTCAAGCTCGATCCGGGCACGGCGTTCAAAAAGTGCGCGAAGATCGTCGGCGATGTGATGGGCTCGTTCCATCCCCATGGCGATCAGGCGATCTATGACGCGCTGGTGCGCCTCGCGCAGGATTTCTCCTCGCGCTACCCGCTGGTCGAGGGTCAGGGCAATTTCGGCAATGTGGACGGCGATTCCCCCGCCGCCTACCGCTACACCGAAGCGCGCATGACCGATGTCGCCCGCATGCTGCAGGAAGGCATCGACGAGGACGCCATCGATTTCCGCGAAAACTATTCCGGCGATCAGAAAGAACCCATCGTACTGCCGGCAGCGTTTCCAAATCTGTTGGCCAACGGCTCGCAGGGCATCGCCGTGGGCATGGCGACCTCCGTGCCGCCCCACAACGCCGCAGAGCTTTGCGACGCCGCGCTCTATCTGATCACCCATCCCAAGGCGACCAGCGAACAGTTGATGAATTTTGTGCCGGGTCCGGATTTCCCGACCGGCGGCATCATCATCGACACGCCCGCACAATTGATGGAAACCTACCGCACGGGCCGCGGCTCGATCCGGCTGCGGGCCCGCTGGCACAAGGAAGAATCCGCCCGCGGCATGTGGGTCGTGGTGGTGACCGAGGTCCCTTACGTCATTCAGAAAAGCCGGCTTATCGAAAAGCTGGCGGAATTGCTGAACGACAAGAAACTGCCGCTGCTGGCTGACGTTCGCGATGAATCGGCCGAAGACGTGCGCGTTGTGCTGGAGCCGAAATCCCGCACCGTCGATCCCGTGCTGATGATGGAACAGATTTTTCGCCTGACCGAGCTCGAGACGCGGTTTCCTGTCAACATGAACGTGCTCGTTGATGGCGTCGTTCCGCGTGTTGTCGCGCTGCATGAAGCGCTCAACCAATGGCTGCAGCATCGGCGCATCGTGCTGGTGCGTCGCTCGCGCTATCGGTTGGGCCAGATCGCCCACCGGCTCGAAGTTCTGGCCGGCATGCTGCTCGTCTATCTCAATCTTGATGAGGTGATCCGCATCATCCGCGAGGAGGACGAGCCCAAGGATGCGCTGAAGGCGCGCTTTGCGCTCTCCGACGTGCAGGCCAATTACATTCTCGACACCCGCCTGCGCTCCCTGCGCCGTTTG
>CAIZGQ010000392.1 GCA_903932565.1 uncultured Hyphomicrobiales bacterium | reverse complement strand
TTGGCTATTCGGACCTGCTGCTGGCCAACCATCGCCCAACCGATCCATCCTTCCAGGATATTCAGCAAATCAAGCAGAACGCCAATCGCGCGGCTGGTCTCGTGCGGCAGTTGCTGGCCTTCTCGCGTCGCCAAACCCTGCGTCCGCAAGTGCTGCATTTGTCAGACGTTTTGACCGACCTGCAGATGCTGATGCGGCGTCTGGTGGGCGAAAAGATCGAGCTCGACGTCAAGCATGGCCGTGATTTGTGGCTTGTGAAGGCCGATCTTAATCAGTTCGAGCAGGTGATCATCAACCTTGTGGTCAATGCGCGCGATGCCATGCCCAATGGTGGCCGCATTGAAGTGCGCACGCGCAATGTGGTCGCCGCCGAATGCGCGGCGTTTGGCGAAAAGTCGCTGGTTCCGGCCGATTACGCAGTCATTGAGGTTGAAGACAACGGCTCGGGTATTCCCCCCGAGGTGAAGCACAAAATCTTCGAGCCGTTCTTCACGACCAAGGAGGTCGGCAAGGGCACGGGCCTTGGGCTCTCGATGGTCTATGGCATCGTCAAGCAGACGGGCGGCTGGGTGCTGTGCGAGTCCGAGGTGGGCAAGGGCACGACGTTCCGCATCTTCCTGCCGCGCCACATCGCCAGCGCGCAGGACGAGGAAACGCCAAAGCTTGATGTGGTGAAGGCACCGGTCGCCGATGCCACCGGCCACGGCACCATTTTGCTGGTGGAAGACGAGGAAGCTGTGCGTGCCTTTGGTGCGCGCGCCCTCAATTCGCGCGGCTACACGGTGCTGGAAGCGGGCTCGGGCGCCGAAGCGCTTGAGGTGATCGAGAGCCATACGGGCACGATTGATCTCATCGTGTCAGACGTGGTCATGCCTGAGATGGACGGCCCGACCATGTTTGGCGAATTGCGCAAGCGCGGCCTGAAATTCAAGGTCGTATTTGTGTCAGGCTATGCCGAAGATGCTTTTGCTAAGAACCTGCCAGAGGGCGAAGAGTTCGGCTTCCTGCCAAAGCCGTTCTCGTTGAAGCAACTCATCGAAACCGTGAAAAGCCATATCGGGTAAGGGCTTTTGGGATAGGGGCTTCTGAAATAAAAGCTTGGTGCGTTGAGCCGACCAAGGCAAAGCCCGCCCCTGCAAGAGGGCGGGCGTTTTTGTTTCAGCTCTTCACCCGCACATATTCGCCCGGCGCGTCGCAGATGGGTGTCAGCTTACCATCGCCCGGCGTGCGGGCTGGGACCTTGTCAGGGGCCTGGCTCGAGATCCATTCGATCCAGTCGAGCCACCAGGTGCCCTTGGTTTCCTTGGCTGTCGCAACCCAGTCTTCGAACGTACCGCTCGGGACGTCACCGGTCCAATATTGATACTTTGGCTTCGAGGCCGGGTTGACGACGCCAGCAATATGGCCGGACCCAGCCAGCACGTAGCGCATGGGGCCGCCAAACAATTTGGCTCCGTTGAAGACTGACACGGCTGGTGCAATGTGATCTTCCCGCGCCGCAAGATTGTACACGGGCACAGTCACATTTTTCAGATTGAGTGTCTCGCCCGCGATCTCCATTTCGCCCTTGGCAAGCTTATCGTCCAGATAGCAATTGCGCAGGTAGAACGAATGATTGGCCGCAGGCATGCGGGTTGAATCGGAATTCCACGTCAGAAGATCGAAGGGCATTGGCTCTTTGCCCTTCAGGTAATTGTTGACGAAATAGGACCAGATCAACTCGTTGGGCCGCAGCATGTTGAAGGCGGACGCCATCTCCACGCCGTCGAGATAGCCCGTCTGCTGCATCTTTTCTTCCATCGAGGCAATGCGGGCTTCGTCCACAAACACCTTGAGGTCGCCGGAGTCTTTGAAATCGACCTGCGTTGTAAAAAAGGTGACGCTGGCGATCCGGTCGTCCTTCATCGCGGCCATGTAGGCGAGCGTCACCGCGAGCAACGTGCCGCCAACGCAATAGCCGATGGCGGTCACCTGCCGCTCGCCGGTGGCGGCCTCCATTGCCTCGCAGGCCGCAAAAATGCCTTCACGCATATAGGCTTCAAAATCCTTGTCCGCATGGCGCGCATCCGGGTTCACCCACGAGATGACGAACACGGTGAGACCTTGAGAAACCGCCCAGCGAATAAAGCTCTTTTCCGGATTGAGATCGAGCACGTAGAATTTGTTGATCCACGGCGGCACGATCAGAAGCGGACGACGGTACACATCGGGCGTCGTGGGATTGTATTGGATCAGCTCAATCAAATCATTGCGGAACACCACCTTGCCGGGTGTTGTCGCCATATCGACACCAAGCTCAAAGCGTGAATTGTCGCTCTGGCGAATGCGCAATTGCCCGTTGCCGGCTTCCACGTCTTCGGCGAACATATGCATGCCACGCACAAGATTTTCGCCGCTTGTGCGCAGGGTTTCGCGGATGAGTTCGGGGTTCGTTGCCAGAAAATTGGTCGGCGAAAGTGCGCCGGACAATTGCCGGATATAGAATTGCGCTTTCTGGCGTTCATGGGGATCAAGCTCGGCCTTGTCGACCAGATCGTTCGCCCACTTGCTGGAAATGGAATAGGCCTGCCGCAGGAAATCGAAGAACGGATTGGTGCGCCATTCGGGATTGTTGAAGCGCTTGTCGGCCGGATCGGGCGGCACCACCGGCTCGGTTTCTTCACCAGTGAAGCGCTTCAGTGTGTTGGCCCAAAGGGAGATGAAGCTGCTGGAGAGCTGCGACTGGACTTCGAGCGCGCGGCCGCTGTCCGAGAGCCAGTATTCCGCCACGTGGCCCAGCGTTTTGACAGCATCGCTCATCTGATCGCCCATGCCGGATCCGGCCGGGCGGCCTTCCTCGATCGGCTTGGCATAGGCAACCATGGCCTTGCCCGCCTGCTCCACAAGACGACCCATGTTGATCGACATGGCTTCGAAATTCGGAATGGGAATGGAGCCGAGGGTCGGTTCCTCGACATGCGGCGCGGCTTTCGGCTTCGGCGCGGCGGCGGGAGCCTCATGTGGCTGCGCGTCCACGGCCATGGGCGCAACATCTGCAACCGAGGGCAGGGGCAAGGGCATTGTCTCGATGTGAACTGGAACAGGCGGCTCGGCAAAGGGCAGCACGCGGCTCTTGTGTAGCTCCTGCAATTGCGGTGCAGCGCGTTTTTGCTCGGGTGCAGGCGTGTGATGTGGCACGGGCGTTGCCCCGCGCGCTTGCGGCTGCACGGGCGTCTTGGCAGCTGACTTTATTGCGGTTTTTGTCGCTGATTTACGGACCGACGTGGCGGGCGTACCCTGTACAGGTTGGGGGCTCCCGCCGTTGAGATCGCGGGTTGGTTTGTTCGGCGCACCCATCGCGTTCCCTCGGCAATTTCAGATTTGTCGCCCGCCTTAATGGCCGACTGGCAATTTCATAGTTTTGACCATAATACCGATCAAGATACCAGTACTTACAAGTCACTTCGGAGCTAGACGAAGGACTATTGTCGTGAATATTTCGGCTGTCGCAGGTTTGCGCGACCGTTAAATGAAAGCTCGCTCGACGTCCGCAGATTTTGTTGAGATGTGGCTTCGATGTCGGCTTATGCAAGCCAGATAAGGGCAGATTTTGTCGGCACCAAAACGATTTGACGAGGTTGTTGTGATGTTACGCCGGAGTGCATTCTATTGTGTCCGCGCACATTGCGTTCGCGCGGTTTGCGTTGGTGCGGCCCTTCTGCTCTCTTGCCTGATGCCTGCTGCGGCACTGGCACAATCCAGCGCGACAGATGCACCACTCGAGCTTGGGGCGCAAAAGCCCGTGGCAAAGCCAGCCCGGCAAGCGGCAAGCAAAGTGACTGCCCAAACACCGAATCAAGCACC
>CAIZGQ010000391.1 GCA_903932565.1 uncultured Hyphomicrobiales bacterium | reverse complement strand
GCCGGGCTTGAAGATCTTGTCCGCCCCACGCATTTTGCTGGCGTGGCAACCATCGTCGCCAAGCTCCTCATCCAGGCCGCGCCTGACGTGGCCGTATTTGGTGAGAAGGATTTTCAACAGCTTGCCGTGATCCGGCGTCTCGTGCTTGATCTGGATTTGCCGGTTGAGATCATCGGTGCTCCCACATTGCGCGATCCAGATGGGCTCGCCCTATCGTCGCGAAATGCCTATTTGTCTGAGGCGGAGACAGCCATCGCGCCGCGGCTCCATGCGTGCCTTGCGCGCGTTGCTGACGATCTGCAAAAAGGTGATTCGGCGAAGCGGCTTCTTGATGAGGCGCGTGCGGAGATGACGGCGGCCGGGTTTGCGGTGGATTATCTCGAGTTGCGTCAGGCGCACGATCTTGCGCCCATGACGCAAAAGAGTGCTGGCCCAATGCGGCTTCTTGTGGCGGCAAAGCTTGGGCGCACGCGCCTCATTGATAATGTGGCTGTGGACCTATGATCCGCACCGGAGTGTGACCTGTGACCTACCTTGCTGACACAAAGCCCTTGACCCTGGCCGACTTTGCCAAGTTGCGCGCCTCGGGTGAGAAGATCACCATGGTGACGGCATATGACTCGAGCTTTGCGATCGCTGCGGCGTCAGCGGGCGTGGAAATTCTGCTGATCGGGGATTCGCTCGGCAACGTGGTGCAGGGTCAGACGACGACACTGCCTGTCACACTGGAGCACATGGAATACCACACAGCTTGCGTTGCTCGTCCGCATACGCGCGCCTTCGTCATGTCCGATCTACCGTTTGGCACCTATCAGGAAAGTCGCGAACAGGCGCTGCGCTCCGCCGTCAAACTGATGGCGGCGGGCGCGCAATGCGTGAAACTTGAGGGCGGCGCAGCGATGGCTGAGACCGTGCGCTTTCTCGTCGAGCGCGGCATTCCGGTCTGCGCGCACATTGGCCTGACACCGCAATCGGTGAACCAGCTGGGCGGCTATCGCGTGCAGGGGCGCTCGGCCGAAAGCGCGCAGATCCTGCGCAACGACGCTGCCGCGCTGGAGCAGGCGGGCGCGGCCTTCATGGTGCTCGAAATGGTGCCTGCGGTTTTGGCGGCGCAGATCACCGCCGCCATGACAAGCTGCGCCACCATCGGCATCGGCGCGGGCGTCGATTGCGCGGGCCAGGTGCTTGTGATGCACGACATGCTGGGTGTGACGAGTGGCAAGAAACCCCGGTTCGTCAAGGACTTCTTGAAAGAGGCGGGGAGTATCGAGGGGGCGTTCCGCGCTTATGTCGCCGCCGTGAAGGACAAGAGCTTTCCGGGGCCAGACCAGAGCTACTAAAGCAGCGCCAAGAGGCGTGCCTTTAGTCTTCGCCGCCGGTGCCATCTTCATCGTCATCATCATTGCTGACGGGAATGGCGTAGGTGCCATGCAGCCAGCGGCCCAGATCCACATCCGCGCAATGTTTTGAACAAAACGGACGATAGGCCTCGACACGCGGCTTCGAGCAGATCGGGCAGGGGCGCGCCTTGAGTTTGGCAGCGGCCTGCTGCACCGGGATGACCTTGCCCGCCAGCCCGGCATTGTCATTTGCCGCATTGCGCAAGACTTCGGCGGCGTTTCGCAAGGCTTCAACTTCAATCTGGTCGGGCGGACGTTTCGCCATGGCAAAATCCTCGTCGCCGTTCAGATGCGATCCTGCCAACGCTGGTGCGTTGGGAACCCTTCGCCTGCGAGCATGGACATCGACTCGTACAAGGGCAGCCCCACGACACTGGGGTACGAGCCGATGATATTGATGACAAAACCGCCCGCAAGGCCCTGGATCGCGTAGCCACCCGCCTTGCCGCGCCACTCGCCGGTCGCCAGATACGCGTTGATCTCGTCGCCGGAGAGGCGCTTGAAGCGCACGCGGGTCTCAACGATGCGGTGACGCTCGGCCCCACGCGGCGTGATGATGCTGAGTCCTGTCCATACGCGATGGGTGCGACCTGACAACAGGCGTAGGCAATCGCCCGCTTCATCGACGAACTCGCATTTGGGCAGGATGCGTCGGCCGACCGCCACAACCGTGTCCGCGGCCAGAATGAACGCGCCACTCGCGTCCGGGCGCTTGGCTGCAATGCCAGCCGCCGTCTTGGCCTTTTCGGCGGCAAGGCGCTGGGCCAATTTGCGCGGCAATTCGTTCTTCAGCGGTGTTTCGTCGACATCGGCCGGAATGAGCACGTCGGGCTCAATGCCGATTTGCTGCAGCAGCGCGTAACGCCGCGGCGACGCGGAGGCAAGGACGAGGCGCGGGCGCTGAGATGTCTTGTCGCTGCTCACACCAGTGGCCCTTGCAAACGCTGCCCGATCACTGGGGATTACTTGAAGCGGTAGGTGATACGGCCTTTGGTCAGGTCGTAGGGAGTCATCTCGACCAGCACCTTGTCGCCCGTCAGCACGCGGATGCGGTTCTTGCGCATTTTTCCGGCGGTGTGGGCGATAATCTCATGCTCGTTCTCGAGCTTCACACGAAATGTCGCGTTCGGCAGCAATTCGCTGACCGTGCCGGGGAACTCAAGCAATTCTTCTTTGGACATATGATTCCGTTGGTTGGGGCGGATTGGGGGCCCGTCAAGACGGGCAGGGTCACCCGAATGGAGACGTCCAATCCGGCAATTTGCGCGGACCCTAATCGAAGACGACACGTTTGTGAACAGAGGGCGTGTCAAATCCCTCACGCGCGCCACAACAGCTCGCCAGGAGGGCCTTAAGTCAAGGCAGCGGGTTACCTGAACCGGCAGGGTCGATTCCAGCCGCCGCGGCTTTGAGTTCTGCGGCCTCCGCATCAGCCTTGGTGAATCGGGCATGGCGACGGATGGCGAGGGGCACCAGAGCAAGATAAGCGACCGACAAAACCGCCAGCATTTCCATCGTGTAGGTGGCAATCAGAAGCGCCGCGACGGCAACGCCAAACAGCACGAAAATCACATATTCGCGTTTGATGCGGCCGATGGTCTTGCCCGAGAAATGCGGGATGCGGCTCGCCATCAGGAAAGCAACCGCCAGCACATAAGCGATCTCGAACGGCACAAAGGCTTTTTGGGTGACAACATCAAAGCCCGCAAGGCCCAGATACATGGGCAGCATGACAACGATGGCACCCGCTGGTGCTGGCATGCCAGTGAAGAACTCGGCTGACCAGGCGGGCTTGTTGGGATCATCCAGCATCACGTTGAAGCGCGCCAGCCGCAGGGCACCGGCAATGGCGAGCACCATGGCCGCGAACCATCCAAGGCCCGGGACCTGATGCAAGGTCCAGAACCAGAGCAGCAGGCCGGGCGCGACGCCAAAGTCGATGAAATCAGCGAGCGAATCGAGCTCCGCGCCAAAGCGGGTGGCGCCTCGCAGGGCACGGGCCAGACGCCCATCGAGCCCGTCGAGCACGGCCGCACCGATGATCGAAAGCACGGCAGTCTCAAACCGACCCTCTGCGGCAAAGCGAATGGAGGTGAGCCCGAGGCAGAGCGCCAGCAGCGTGACCAGATTGGGCAGGATGATGCGCAAGGGCACCCGCTTGAAGCGTCGGCGGGTCAGGCGCGGCTCAAGCACATCGTCAACGGGCTGCGGATTGGCGTCGGGCTGCACCGGGGTCAGGCCGACTTGAAGCTGTGAAGCTGTTCGCCTGCACGCAGGTCAGCCAGGATGGTCTCGCCCGCCAGCGCCTTTTGGCCAAGGCCGACGCAGGGCGTCACGTGCTCTGGAAAGTAAACGTCAACGCGCGAGCCAAACCGGATCAGGCCGAAGCGCTCGCCAACAGAAATGTTTTC
>CAIZGQ010000390.1 GCA_903932565.1 uncultured Hyphomicrobiales bacterium | reverse complement strand
GCGCCCGTATGAATTGTCGGGCGGCATGCGCCAGCGCGTAGCTATTTGTCGTGCACTGATTTCAAACCCCAACATCCTGCTGCTGGATGAGCCGTTTGCCGCATTGGATGCGTTCACGCGCGAGCAGATGCAGCTTGATGTGCAGCGCCTGTCCGATGACAAGCCGCGCACCACAATTCTGGTGACGCACGAAATTCCCGAAGCGGTGTTCATGGCAGACAAGGTGGCCGTGATGACAGCGCGGCCAAGCCGCATTCAGGAATTGATCGAGATTGATTTGCCGCGCCCGCGCAATGTCGCGACACGCGAAAGCGCGGCCTTCGCGCAATATGTCACCCGCATCCACAGCCTGTTCACGAGCCTGGGAGTTCTGCATGGTTGATGTGGCGTCCACGTCATCGGCCCCGTCGCTTGGCCGCAAGCCTTATGTCATGTCCAGCGGCACGCAGACCGCACTTTGGGGCCTTGCCTCGGCTGTGTTTGCGATTGCGCTGTGGTCGGCCGTCATCATTTTTGTGAAGCCACCGGCCTACATCCTTCCCGCCCCATGGGATGTGTTGTTTCGCAGCTGGAGCGAACGCGCCACGCTGTTCAACCATGGCCTTGTGACGATGAGTGAAATCCTCATCGGGCTTTTGATTGGCATCGTCATCGCCGTGCCGCTGGGCATCTGCATTGTGGCCATTCCCATTGTGGAACGCCTGTTTTATCCAATTGTCGTGGCCTTCAACGCCGTTCCCAAAGTCGCCCTCGCGCCCTTGTTTGTGGTCTGGTTTGGCTATGGGTTCATGCCGCGCGTGCTGATCACCGGCTCCATCGCCTTTTTCCCCATTCTCGTGTCGACGATCTCGGGGCTCGTAGCGATTGATCCGGAATTGTTGCGCCTCGCCACCGTGCTGCGGGCCAAGCGCAGTCGCGTGTTCCTGCGCATGCGCCTGCCCCAGGCCCTGCCCTCGATCTTTGCGGGCATCAAGGTTGCCACCAGCCTTGCTGTCATCGGCGGCATCATTGCCGAGTTCGTCGCATCCGACAAAGGCTGGGGCTATTTGCTCGTGCAGGCCAGCGGCACGCTGGACACGACAATCATGTTTTCCGTCGTCATTATTTTGGCGCTTGTGGCATCGGCACTTTTCTACGTTGTGGGCTTTGCCGAGAGATTTTTCGTCTCCTGGCATGCCTCACAACGCAGCCGATAAGTTTTATTCCGGCACAAGCTCGAAGCTCGCGGCCACGCGCACTTCGATGCGCGACACGCCGGGCTCAACCGGCAGGGCCATGGGCGCTGCAGACGCCATGCGCGCCATGCCCATGTCGTTTGCATAGGCGATGGGGTGATTTTCCTCCGGCACAAGCGAGATGAGACGTCCGAGCTTCATGCCCGCGCCATGGGCATAGAGAGACGCCTTGCGCATCGCTTCGCTCACCGCCTTGCCGCGCAAGTCATCCTCACGCGCGCTGCGGTCTGAAACGGAAAAGGTCAGCCCGCCATAAGTGTTTCCGCCCGCATCGATGACTTTGGCGGCAATCATCCCGGCCTTGTCCACGTCGCGGATCAGAACCAGGAGCGACGTTGAGGCGCGATAGCCGACGATGCCGCGCTTGATCGGCCCCGGGCCGCGCTGCTCGCGCTCCTCCCCCGTCACAGGCGACAATGTCAGGTTTGTCGTGCGAATGTCCTTGGCCTCGATGCCAAGCGATTTCAGCATCTCAAGGGCCGCCGTTCCAGCGCGCGCATTATCGGCTGCCGCCTCTGCCGCTGTTGGCTTCTCACTGACAACGCCGAGCGTGAAGGATGCCTGATCCGGCCGCACTTCAACAAACGCTGAGCCATTGAGCGAAATTTGCGGCGCGTGCGCAGCATCCGTATCGGGTGCGGCAAGCGCGATCCCGGACCAGATCAACGCGGATGCAACGGATCCTATCGTTAAAAAGTGTCTCATCAAATTGATCCATTCTAAAGGTGTTTGTCATCGCACAACGCAGCATCGTGCGGCCGCAGCACAATGGTGCGCGACAATCAGGCAGATTTACGGTCGCGCGCCGTGGACCAAAGCCTTGACATGCAGATGTCAGAAATAGCGGCGCACCTGCACGACTTTGAGAAACTGCTCGGGTGCAGCCGCATCTGCCCGCTGCTCAAGCATGTCGAGGAACTGGCGCTGCCGAGGGGTTGGTTCCCAATCTGCGCGCGTCATATAACCTTTCACATCCACACCCGGAAGCGGCGGCGACGGCAGAATGGCGAGGCGGCCATGACCATAACAGACTTCGTTGACGACTTCGCGCGGCGTTAAAATCGACAAGCAGTTCGATTTGAAAAGCATCAACAGATGCAGCGCTGGCGAACTCGTTTCAACTGCCACAAGCGGCGCTTCCGGCAAATCTGCAAACAGCGTCAGAAATGCGTCGCGGCGTGGCGTTCCAACGGGTGGCAAGATCCACGAACAGCTTGCAAGGTCCGCGATCGTCAGGTCACGGTTCAGCAGCGCCAACGGATGATCCAGCCTTGCGACGACTTGAAAATCTTCCTGGAAAAAAACGTGCTCGGTGACGTGTCCGGCAAGATCTGGCCGGGCCGTATTGCCGATCAAAATATCGATCTTTCGTGACAACAAAGCCGACACGAGACTGTCGTGATTGCCTTCCTGCAGTTCAATATTGGACGTGGGAAACTGCTGGATAAACGCCTCCAGCGCACCAAATAGAACCATGCCAATGTATTGCGGAACGATACCGATGGCCAATCGCGTTGCAGTGGTTGATTTAAAAGCAACAAGGTCTGCTAGGCCTTTTTCGATTTCTTTGAGAGCAACCTGCACGCAATGTGCAAAGGCAGCCCCTGTCGCATTCACCTGTAGATCCTGCCCGACGCGCTTGAAAACGTCGTGGCTCAAAAGCTCTTCCAGATCTCGCGCCGACCGAAGCAACGTACTTTTGGACAGATGAAGCGCATCAGCTGCGCCCGCAGCAGTGCCCGCATCCCAGATTGCAATCAGCACGCGCAGATGCGTATCCGTCAGCTTGGCCGCAAGACCCGAAGCCTGTGCCTCAGTTGTTATGCACCGGCCCTCATAGGGCTCGATCAAGGCCCGTTCGATCTTTCGCAAGCAGGCCTGAATGCGAGGCACGAGCAAGGCTCCGGCGGGGCTTGGAAACGATCCCGTGGCGGTGCGTCGGATGAGCTCAACGCCGACGATAGCTTCGAGCTTTGACAAGGCCTGCGTCACGGCTGGCTGCGTCAAAGCCAAAGCGGCTCCAGCACCACCAAGACTTCCCGTTACGGCAACGGCATTGAGCGCTTTCAATTGACGAAGCGTCGGGGATGCCTGCACGCGCTCTTTCCACGTTTAAGTTATGTGATATTAGAAAATAAGTATAATTTAATTATAATTAACTCTGAACCGTCCGCTTGGAAACAACCGATCGTCAAGCGACTCGTTTTGTCCAATGGTAATTCAAGCGGGCAACTCACGTTCTGCTGCGCCAGCACCTGAGCCCGTCATTTTCTGTCGGCGGACACAATCATCTATTAACCAAGCTGCCTTATGATCTTTGTACGACAAATGGGCCGCCGACTGCCGCCCATAGGCATGATGCCGCTTGTCATGGCGGGTGTGACCCGACCCAAAAAATTCAACGCAATCTGACCGGCATGCGTATCGAGGCAGGCTCCAGGCGAGTCTTGCGGTTCGTGTGTCCAACTTAAAAGTTATGAGACGTCGCGATGCCTGCAGGGACTGTCGTCCTTCAATTTGAGAGATGAGACCATGAAGTTTCTGGATCGCATACGCAGTTTCGATCTGATCTGGCAACTTTTGCTGCCCGCAATTTTGACAGCTGTGCTGAGCGTCGCGGCGGTACAAGCGTGGTCACTTCATGTGAGCCAATCAGCCCTTGAAGAACGCATGGAATTGAATCTCGACACCAACATGAGCCTGCTCAAAGCCTATCTGTCACGGCTGGGCACAGGATGGAGCAGCGACGGCAAGACCTTGCGGCTGGGCAACCAGGACATCACAGCGAATAGTGAGATCATTGATGAAACGGCTGTCGTTTCCAAAGGCGTGGCGACAGTGTTTTACGGCGACCAGCGCGTCATGACCAACATCAAGAAGCCGGACGGCACGCGCGCCATTGGCACCAAACTGACAGACGAGAAAATCCGCGACGCTGTTTTGGGCAAAGGCCAAACCTTCCACGGCTCCGCGATGATCCTGAACAATCGCTACATCACGATTTACGAGCCGATCCGCAACGAACAAAACAGCATTATCGGAATCCTGTTTGTCGGCCTGCCATCGGCAGAACTTGATGCGGTGGAAACCAGCATCCTGGTCCAGGGCATTATCACCGGGCTGATCGTCACAATTCTTCTCGCCTTTGCAAACGTGCAGCTGATGAAAAGGTCGTTGAAGCCATTGGACAAGTTGGGTGCCACCATGGAACAGCTGGCCAGCGGCAAGCTCGATGTGATCGTCGAGGGACTCGACCGCAAGGATCAGATTGGCCGCATGTCGGCCTCACTGCAGATTTTCAAAGAAGCGGCTTACAAGAAAGCGCAACTAGAAGTGGAGACAAACCAGTCGCGCGCAGCGCTTGAAGTCGCGCGGTCCGACCGGGAGCGTGAAAAGCTTGAAGACGACCGCCGCAAGGTGCTGGAACTCAAAGGGATGGTCGATCAGGTCGAGAACGAAACCCGCGTGGCCGTGAGCGCCGTCGTGCAAATGATGGACGACATGACACGCATCACAGGCAGCATGTGCGCCACGGCCGAAGGCTTGACGCAGGACAGCAGCCTGGTGGCGCAGCGCGCCCAGGATGGCCAGTCGGCCATGACGTCGGCGAAATCGGCCACAGACAGCCTCGCCATCTCGATCAACAAGGTCTCAAGCGAAGTCGACCGGACAAAGGCCATCACGGCAAGCGCGGTGAAAGCCTCGGAGGAAACCAGCCGTACCATCGAGTCGTTGTCCAAGGTTGTCGGCGAAATCACAGGAGCGTCCGAACTGATCAGCAGCATCTCGCGCCAGACCGCACTGCTCGCCATCAATGCGGGCGTGGAAGCCGCCCGCTCCGGCCAGGACGGGCGTGGCTTTGCGGTCATTGCCAATGAAGTGCGCGCACTTTCCGAGCAGACATCGGGGGCGACAAAAACCATCGTCACGCTGGCCCACCAGATTTCGGAATCAATGCAGATGGCAACGTCTTCGGTCGGTGATATTTCGGGCTCGATCCGCGAAATCGACCTTGCGGCCAACGAGATTTTTTCAGCCATCAACGATCAGGTGCGCACAACCAAGAACATTGTCGGCAGCGTGTCCGAGACCGCTGACATGACAACCGAGGTCAGCAAACGCATCCAGCAGGTTGCAGAACAGGCGAAAGACAGCGGCCGACAAGCGAGCGAAGTCGATGAGGTCTGCGCGACAATCGCCTCGCAGGTGCGCGCGCTGCAGGAAAATCTTGTGCGGATCGTGCGGACGTGTTCGTCGGAGATCGAGCGGCGCGCCGAAATCCGTCATCCCATGGGCAACCGCGTGGACGTCAGGTGTGGTGC
>CAIZGQ010000389.1 GCA_903932565.1 uncultured Hyphomicrobiales bacterium | reverse complement strand
GGTCCGATATGGATGCAGGGCGGATGAGGGTTTTTATGCCCCACACCCTCACCCGGTTGGCATCCGCCAACCACCCTCTCCCAAGGGAGAGGGGGGTGTACTTAATTTTGCGCCTTATCCTTCTCCCTTGGGAGAAGGTTGCCCTGCGGAGCAGGGCGGATGAGGGTTTGGGGCCGTACCCTCGCCCTCACCCCTTCAGCTCACCCCGCACCTTCGCAAACGCCCAGTCAATCCACAGTGTCAGCGCCTTGACGTCGGACGCTTCCACTGTTGCACCGCACCAGATGCGCAGGCCGGGCGGGGCGTCGCGGTAGGAGTCGATGTCGTAAGCAACGCCTTGCGCATCCAGCATCGCGGGGATCTGCTTCACAAACGCCGCCTGCGCCTTGGCATCAAGCGACGTGATCGCAGGATCGACGATCTTCAGGCAGACGCTGGTGTTGGAGCGAAGCTCCGGCCGCACGGCGAGAAAATCAATCCACGGCGTGCGCGCCACCCAGTCGGCAATCACGCCTGCGTTCGCATCAGCACGCGCCAGCAGGCCTTCAAGCCCGCCGAGCTTCTGGCCCCATTCCAGCGCATCAATGTAGTCTTCGACACACAGCATGGAGGGTGTGTTGATCGTGTCGCCAACAAAGATCCCCTCGATCAGCTTGCCCTTGTTGGTCATGCGGAAAATCTTGGGCATCGGCCACGCGGGCGTGTAGCTCTCAAGCCGTTCCACAGCGCGCGGCGACAGGATCATCATCCCGTGCGCGGCTTCACCACCGAGTACCTTTTGCCACGAGAAGGTGACGACATCGAGCTTGGAAAAATCCATGCGCTGTGCAAACGCCGCTGATGTTGCATCACAGATTGTCAGGCCTTTGCGGTCGGCTGGGATCCAGTCCGCATCAGGCACGCGCACACCCGCCGTGGTGCCGTTCCAGGTGAAGACAACATCATTGTCGAAGTTCACTTTCGACAGGTCAACGATTTCGCCATAGGGCGCGATCATCATGCGCGCGTTTTCGAGTTTCAATTGCTGGGCAACGTCATTCACCCACAATTCGCCAAAGCTTTCCCATGCGAGCATGTCGACGCCCCGGGCACCCAACAGCGACCACATCGCCATCTCGACGGCCCCCGTGTCGGAGGCTGGCACAATGCCGATGCGATAATCGGCGGGCACCTGCAGCACCTCGCGGGTGAGGTCGATGGCGCGCGAGAGGCGAGCCTTGCCAACCTTGGCCCGGTGCGAGCGGCCAAGCGGCGCGCCTGCCAGATTGGCGAGATCATAGCCGGGGCGCTTGGCGCACGGGCCAGAGGAAAAGCAGGGATTGGCAGGCCGGAGTGTCGGGGCGTTCGTCATCTTGATCCATCATGGCGCAGGCATTTGATCCGGGGTAAGCCCGGCCGCGCGGGGGGTCAAGGCAGGGCTGGGGTTTGCGCGCCTCAGCGGGGGGCGGCGGCGCGCGACAAACGGTCGTTGATGGCCTCGCCGAGTCCCGCGTTGGGGATTGGGGCAATTGCGATGGTCGCGACGCCTGAGGCGTCCAGCCGCCGCAAATGCCCAAAGAGATTGGCGGCTGCCTCGGCAAGGTCTCCGGCAGCGGAGAGATCGAGATAGGCCTTCGCCTGTGGCCTCAGATTTACCAGTTGTTCGCCGAAATCGAGGATCGCCTCGTCCGGGCGAAGGTCTGCGGCACCCAGCCGAACACGAGCAGCAGGCGCGTAGTGTGAGGCCAGACGTCCTGGGGCAAGGCGCGCCTGAGACCCGTCCGTCTCGGGCTCGGCATCTGCAAGGGGGCGGCCCAGCACAGCCTCCAGGGCCGCACGCGAAATGCCGCCCGGTCGCAGCAAGCGGGGCGTGCCATCAAGAGCGGCCACTATGGTGGACTCAACCCCGACCCGCGTGGCTCCGCCATCGAGCACCATGTCGATCCGCCCGTTGAGGTCCTCAACGACATGCTGGGCGCAGGTGGGGCTCACCCGCCCGGAGCGGTTGGCGGAGGGTGCCGCCACGGGCTTGCCGAAGGCGCTGAGCAGGGCCAGTGCCACCGGATGGTCGGGCACCCGCAGCGCGACGGAAGACAGCCCGGCGCGGGCCAATTCGCTCACCGTGCAGGCTGGCCCGACCGGTACGACCAACGTCAACGGACCGGGCCAGAAGGCTTGTGCCAGGGCCAGCGCGTCAGCGGAAAACACGCCCTGCCGTTGCGCGGCCGTCAAATCCGCCACATGGGCGATGAGCGGGTTGAAGGCGGGGCGGCCCTTCGCCGCATAGATTGCCGCAACGGCCCGGCCATCGGTCGCGTCCGCCCCAAGTCCGTAGACCGTCTCGGTGGGGAACGCGACCAGACGCCCCTCTGTGAGCAGGCGTCGCGCAGCCGCAAGGCCGTCAGCATCGGCGCGCAGCTTGTTCAGCACCGGCTTGGTCTCGGGTTGGCCTAATGGGTCCATTGCCTCGCCCGCGAAATTGATTTTCAGTGCGTGGGCCTGATGACACCGGTCATTGCCTTTGGGGCCACTGGCGTCAACTGAAGAAACGCAGCGACAAGCGGCGCGCCCGGCACGGGCCTGCCACGGAGAGAACGCCATGACCTTTCGCGCCCCGATTGACGACATCCTGTTCACAATGACCCATGCGGCGGGGATGGAACGCGGCATTGCCGATGGGATTTACGACGACCTGGCCGATGGCACAGCGCGAAGCGTGCTGGAAGAAGCGGCCAAGTTTGCCGAGGGCGTGCTCGCCCCACTGAACCGGATCGGCGACAAGGAAGGCTGCCAGATCAAGGACGGGGCGGTCACCACCCCGACCGGCTGGAAGGATGCCTATCGCGGCTGGGTTGAAGGGGGCTGGCAGGGCGTCGCTGGCCCGTCGGACTTTGGCGGCATGGCCCTCCCAACCTTGTTGCAGGCGGCCTGTATGGACATGTGGAGTGCGGCCAACATGGCCTTCATGCTGGGCCCGGTGTTGAGTTACGGGGCGATTGAAGCGCTCATGGCTCATGGGACGCCGGAGCTGCGCGCGACCTATCTTGAAAAAATCGTCAGCGGCGCATGGTCCGCCACGATGAACCTGACAGAGCCGCAGGCAGGCTCCGATCTCAACGCGCTGCGCAGCAAGGCCGAGCGCGCGGGCGATGGCACATACAAGATTACGGGTCAAAAAATCTACATTACCTACGGCGAGCATGATCTGGCCGACAATATCATCCACCTCGTGTTGGCTCGTCTTCCAGATGCGCCTGCTGGCACAAGGGGAATTTCGCTTTTCCTGGTGCCGAAGTTTCTTGTGAATGCGGATGGCTCGTTGGGTGCGCGCAATGATCTGCGCTGCACAGGGCTAGAACACAAGATGGGGATTCACGGGTCGCCAACGTGCTCGATGTCGTTTGGCGACAACGGTGGTGCCATCGGATATCTCATCGGCGAGGAAAATCGCGGGCTCAATTGCATGTTCACGATGATGAACAATGCCCGCCTGACGACGGGTCTGCAGGGCGTCTCTATTGGCGAACGCGCCTTTCAGCAGGCCCTTCTTTTTGCCAACGAGCGCAAGCAAGGGCGTGTCGCCGGGTGGACTGGCGAGGGCATGAGCCCGATCGCGCATCATCCCGACGTCAAACGCATGCTCATCACCATGAAATCGCAAACGGCAGCGGCGCGGGCCATCTCCTACATGGTGGCAGAAGCCCTTGACCGCGCACATCGCTCACCCGATGAGGCGGCCCGTAAGTTTGCGGCCGATCGCGCCGCTCTTTTGACGCCGGTCAGCAAAGCCTTTTCGACCGATAGCGGCAACGAGATCGCGTCCCTCAACGTGCAGGTGCATGGCGGCATGGGCTTTATTGAAGAAACTGGTGCTGCCCAGCACATGCGCGACATTCGCATTGCGGCCATTTATGAAGGCACCAACGGCATTCAGGCGATTGATCTCGTGACCCGTAAATTGCCCCTGCAAAACGGCGATGTCGTGCGGCGCGAAATTGCAACCATGCGCGACACGATTGCAACGGTGAAGGCGACCAATGCACCGGTATTTGGGGCCATGGGCGCGCGCCTTGCCGACGCCGTGGACGCCCTGGACGAGGCCACAACCTTCCTTCTTGATCGTGTGAAGTCTGACCCAACGGCTGTGCTCAGCGGAGCAACAGCCTATCTGCGGTTGTTTGCACTAGCGCGCGGCGGGGCGGCACTTGCTGATGTAGCACTGGCTGCCAATCGCAAGCTGGCGGAAGGTGAGGTGGATCCAGCGCACGCAGGAAGGGTCGCCGTGGCGCGGTTCTTTGCCGAAAATGCGGTTGTTGCGGCGGCCGGCCTTGCAGCCTCCGTCATCGGCGGGGCCGCGTCCCTGGCTGACGCCGATGCTGCCCTGCAGGTCGCGTGATGAGCGACATTCTCACGACCCGTGATGGCGATATCCTTGTTGTCACGCTCAATCGTCCGGCGAAGAAAAATGCGCTGACCGGCGACATGTACAATGGCATGTCCGCCGCGCTTGATCAGGCCAAGGACGATCATTCCATCGGTACAATCGTGTTTGAGGGCTCGGGCGGCAGTTTCACCGCTGGCAATGATCTCGCTGACTTTTTGCAATCCGCCAGCGATTTCACGCAATCCCCCGCTCTGAATTTCATTCGGCGTTTGGCCGTTTGTGAAACGCCAATTGTTGCGGCCGTTGATGGCGTGGCGGTCGGGATTGGCACGACCATGTTGTTTCATTGCGACCTCGTCTACGCCGCACCGCAGGCGAAATTTCGCATGCCATTTGTCGATCTTGGACTTGTGCCCGAGGCAGGCTCATCTTTGCTGGTGCCCCAACGCCTCGGCACTGTGCGGGCGACAGAATTGCTGATGCTGGGGGAGGGGTTTGACGCGCAGGCCGCGCTCGGGTTTGGCATCATCAATGCGATTGTGCCAACGGAAGATTTGCGCGGCGTCGCCATGGACAAAGCGCACCGGCTCGCGGTTCGTCCGCGCGCAGCTTTGCGTGAAACACGGCGGCTGATGCGCGGCGATCTTGCGCCGCTGCTTGCACGGATGGAAGACGAAGCTCAAGCTTTTGGAGCAGCTTTGCAATCGAAGGATGCAAAGGCGGCGTTGTCGGCTTTCATGGACCGCAACAAAAGGGCTTGATTCAGGGCGTGTTGAAGCGTGGCATTTTGTAGAAGTCGTCGACGTCCTTGGCCGCAGCCAGTCGAACGCGCATCAGGCGATCCGCGCGACGCTGGGCGTCTTCATCGGCTTCGCCTTGTCCGTAATTGACGATTTCAACAGCGCGCTTGAGGATCCCGCGCAGATTTTCGCCAGAGCGCTCGCACATCTGCATCAGCATGTCGTTGTCGTTGGCGCCCTTCAGCCGATGGTGGCGGCGGATCGAGACGACGGCGCCAGTGGCGACCCGATCAAGCTCTGCCACGACGTCTTCGAATTTTCGACGCAGGCGGGCATCAAGACCATTGTAGATGTCGAGCGTTGTTTCACGTCCGGGGAGGTTCGAACGGTTGAAGTATTCAACATAGGTCGTCGGACGCCAGGCGATGAGATCGTCCATCAGCTCCGGCATCTGGGGAAGTTGCTCGATCAGCATGACAACCTCGTTGAACAGATTGAGGTAGTCATTGGCGAGGCCGGACGCCGGATTGACGAGGGCGTGGGCCCTGGCGTGAAGCTCGCCTTCTGATACGTCCGCGTCCTGCGGCTGTGCGTCTGCGTGGTTCGCAATCATCACGTCTGGCCTTCTTGCCGATCGGCGTAGCAGTCCACGGCCGTTAGCCCTGGAAAACTTGATTCCAAGATACACGAAGAAATACTAATGAAACGTAGTCGGAACCTCAGACCCACCGGCTTTTTGTTCAGGATGTGAAGCAATGTGCGGCCGTTTTGCGCTGATCCTTCCACCTGAGGCCGTCCGGGCCTTCTTCCAATACGCGGAGCAACCGAATTTTCCATCGCGTGCCAACATATCTCCGACGCAACCCGTGGGCATCGTGCGCATGGACGCGCCGGCCGGTGGTCCGCGTGGTCGCCATTTCGCCCTGATGCGATGGGGCTTTCTGCCAGGTTTTGTGAAAGACCCGAAAGACTTTCCGCTCGTCATCAACGCGCGCAGCGAAACGGTTTCGACCAAGCCAAGCTTTCGCGCAGCAACCATTCGGCGACGCTGCATCTTTGTGGCGGATGCTTATTATGAATGGCAGCGATCGGGCGGTCCAAAGGTTAAAGGAGCCCCGCCGCCGCGCCCGTTTTTATTTCGCCGTGCGGATGGGATGCCCATGGCGCTTGCGGGACTTTGGGAAACGTGGACAGGCCCCAATGGCGAAGAAGTTGATACCGCTTGCATTTTGACCTGCGCTGCAAATGGCCCAGTCTCCGCCATTCATGATCGCATGCCGGTCATTCTGGAGCCGGAAACGTTTGATCTCTGGCTTGATTGTTCGGATCACGAGACAGCGCCGGCGGCTCAAGCCCTGATGCGGACCGCAGGCGACGACGTTCTCGAGTTTTTCGAGATTGGCCCCGCGATCAACAAGTCCAGCAATGAAGGGGTCGAGTTGCAAACGCCGGTGCGAGCGGCCGGTGGTTCACTTTTTTAGCTGCAGCGGTTATGACCCTCTCCCCCGAACCCCGGTTCCAGCCGGCTTTGGCAGTTTGAATGCGCAAGTCGGCTAGACACGACTTGCGTGGAGAAGGTGGTCGACAGCCTCCTCCTTCTCCCCTGGGAGAAGGTGCCCTGCGGGAGCAGGGCGGATGAGGGGTTTAAGCCAACATAAGTCAAACACCCTCATCCGGTTCACACTCCTACCAACCCTCACCCGGTCGGCATCCGCCGACCACCCTCTCCCTCAGGAGAGGGTTACC
>CAIZGQ010000388.1 GCA_903932565.1 uncultured Hyphomicrobiales bacterium | reverse complement strand
GGTACAAGACGCAATTGCCGCCCGATGAAGCGGCAAAGCTGTAGGCCAACAGATGCTGGACAGCGACGCAAAGGCCATCGCGCAGATCAACGCGGATGCTGCGGCCTATCTGGACCTGTTGCGCAGCCTGCCGGATGGCGGGGCGCAGGCCGACGCCCTGCTGGCCCTTGCTCAAAATAACGACGCGAGTGTTGGCGCATTTGCCAGGCGTCTGCCGTTTGAGTCCTCGCCCTATGCCTTCGCGGCTTGGCTTGGGGGCTTGCCACATGGCGTCTGACATCGATCAACTTGATCTCTGCGGGCTCGCGGATGCCATTGCAGTTGGCAACGTCACTGCCGTCGCGGCGACAGAACATGCTCTCGCGCAACTTGAAGGCACCGGGCGGGCACTCAACGCCATTGTCCGTCTCGATGCGGAGTTTGCCTTGGCGCAGGCTGAAGCGGCAGACCATACCCGCACCCGTGGCGCGCCGCGCCAGCTGCTGCAGGGTGTGCCGCTTGCGCACAAGGATGTGTTTTATCGGGCCGGCCACTTGAGCGAGGGCGGTTCGAAAATACGGCTCGGCTTTCGTCCTGCGGTGACGGCGACTGTGCTCCAGCGATTGGACGCCGCCGGCGCCATCGATTGCGGCCAATTGCAGATGTCCGAATTCGCCATGAGCCCGACGGGCTATAACGAGCATCACGGTCCTGCGCTCAATCCCTGGGGACATGGGCATGTCGCGGGGGGCTCGTCGTCCGGTTCGGGCGTTGCGGTTGCCGCGGGCCTCGTCACGGGTTCGCTCGGCACGGATACTGGTGGCTCTCTGCGTCATCCAGGCGCCATGTGCGGGCTCGTCGGGCTGAAACCAACGTGGGGTCTCGTTCCGACCGATGGGGTCATGCCGCTCTCAGCCTCGCTGGATTGCGTCGGCCCGCTGGCGCGCACGGCCCGCGATGCGGCGCGGCTGTTGTCAGTGATTGCACAGGACGATTTTGAGACCGGCATCGCGGGCGGCGTGAAGGGCCTGACACTGGCCGTGCCGGGTGGATATTATCGTGCACGGCTGACGCCGGAGATCGAGACGGCACTTCAGGATGCCATCCGCGTGTTTCGCGAAGCCGGGATGACGATTGTCGAAAGCAAGCCACCGGATATGGGCCCGATCAACACTCTGATGCACATTTTGCTCAGCGTTGAGGCGGCGACACTTCATAAAAAATGGCTGCTGGAGCGGCCCCAGGATTATGCGTCGCAAGTGCGCGCGCGCATTGAGCCGGGCCTTTTTTATGCCGCAACACGCTACGTGGAGGCTCTGTCGTTGCGTGCGTCTGTCACGCAGGCATGGCTGGAAAGCGCCATGCCGCAGGCAGATCTTGCCTTTTTGCCCGCAATCTCCTTTACCGTGCCGACAATCTCGTCAACGATTGAGGGCGCTGCCGATGATGTGGCGAGGATCATCGGGGACATCACCCATTGCACGCGCGCGATCAATTATCTTGGACTTCCCGCCGCCAGCGCTGCGTGTGGCTTTGATTCCGCAGGCCTGCCGATTGCGTTTCAGCTGGTCGGGCGGCCATTTCAGGAACGTGTTTTG
>CAIZGQ010000387.1 GCA_903932565.1 uncultured Hyphomicrobiales bacterium | reverse complement strand
GCTGACGGCCTATCACGAAGGTGGCCACGCTCTTGTGGCGCTCAATGTGCCGGCCACCGACCCGGTTCACAAAGCAACGATCATCCCGCGCGGACGTGCCCTGGGCATGGTCATGCAGTTGCCCGAGCGCGACAAGCTGTCCATGAGCTACGAGCAGATGACGTCGCGTCTCGCAGTGCTGATGGGTGGCCGCATTTCCGAAGAAATCATCTTCGGCAAGGACAAGGTGACATCCGGCGCCCAGTCGGACATCGAGCAGGCCACAAAATTGGCCCGCGCGATGGTGACCCGTTGGGGCTTCTCGGACGAGCTGGGCACCGTCATGTATGGCGAGAACCAGGAAGAGGTGTTCCTTGGCTACTCCATGGGCAAGCAGAACAACATTTCGGAATCGACCTCGCAGAAGATCGATGCCGAAGTGCGCCGTCTTGTGGAAATGGGCCTCAATGAAGCCCGTCGCATCCTGACGGAAAAGCGCAATGATCTTGAGATCCTGGCGCAGGGTCTGCTCGAATATGAGACCCTGTCCGGCGATGAGATCATGGGCCTTCTGGAAGGTCGCGCACCGGTCCGCGATACGGGGGACGATTCACCCACACCGCCGCGCTCTTCGCCGGTGCCGTCTGCCGGCAAGGCGCGGCCCAAGCAGGGGCCCGAAGGCGCTGGCGGACTTGAGCCGCAGCCCCAGGCTTAAAGCTAATAT
The DNA here is from genome assembly GCA_903932565.1 of uncultured Hyphomicrobiales bacterium. Taxonomy (GTDB): domain Bacteria; phylum Pseudomonadota; class Alphaproteobacteria; order Rhizobiales; family Beijerinckiaceae; genus Terripilifer. Next base: position 5,862 of record CAIZGQ010000387.1, on the reverse strand, counting down.
CAAGAAAAAGCCCCGGTTTTCCGGGGCTTTTTTGTGGGTTGTTTCAAGAGACAGTGGCCCGTTTCAACCCGCCAGCTTTTTAAACACGCCGGTGATCTTTTTGATCCGCGTCGACAGGCGATGGCGATTTTGTTCGCGCCGAACAACATCAGCGCCTGTCACCCTGTTCAAGTGGATGGCGCGGCGGGGACCCGCGTGGCGGTGGTGGCCGTGCCAGGACGTGTCCGAGCGCTTGAAGACCAGTAGGGTCCCGCCATTGGGCGAGACTTCCGAGCTGTAATCCTCAAGATTTTGCGACCGCAGAATGCGCAGACGGCCGCCGTCTGATTCCCAGCCCTCATTCATGTACAAAAGCACCGTGATGATCTTGGTGCGGGAATCTGTGTGGATGTCGCCGTCATGCTCGGAGACAAAACCGCGCACCGTGTACATGGCTGGGCGGCCCGTGAGGTCGATGTCGAACTTCGCTTCGATGGCGCGTTTGAACGCGGGCCCCATCATCTCGTTCATCAGACCGCCAAAGGCACCGCCGATATCGAGTTCAGCGGGCGGGTGCGAGCCGGGGCCTGGCACTTTGGGAAAGTCTTTGACAACAGAGGGGAATGCCGCAGGCGGGATGAAGTTGGGCACCATGATGTGCTCATAAGGCTCCTGCAGCAGCGGCGTGCGCTCCAAGGCCTCAAGATCGAGATAGGTCATGCAATGTCGTCCAATGCGTCCGTCCAAGGGGCTAAAACGCCTTGGAATGCTCGAAAAACCATGGCCCAGCGGCCTCCGATTTGCAACGCATCTGCCGGGTTCCAACCCTTGGCAAATCCGCGTGCATGTCACAAAAGCAGGCTTCGCTAACGTCCTGTTAACCCTAACAGGTGCTTAACTCTCAAAGAGTGTGGCGACGTTGCCCGGATTGATCGGCACGAGCCCCACAAATGGCGGAATTAGGCGACAGGACACAGTCACGGTTTTGGTTCGCCTGAACATGTACGGGTGTTGGCTAAGGTTCGGTCCCGCCGGTTCACGGAGAACGTGGTGCGCAGGTGTTGCGCGTTTTCGAACCGGCGCAGATGCGAAACACGCAAAACCAATGGCTGCGCTGCTGCACGCACAAGCTGGTCGTAAAGGAACTGGTCGATGAATGAAGTCGCAACCGAAGTTTCCCTATTGGGCATGTTCTGGTCCGCGCATCTGGTCGTGAAGATCGTCATGATCGGCCTGCTGGGCGCTTCGGTCTGGTGCTGGGCCATCATCGTCAACAAGATCATCCTGTTCCGCCGTCTTGCGGGTGCCATGGACAAGTTCGAGAACGTCTTCTGGTCTGGCTCCTCGCTTGAGGATCTTTACCAGACGTTGTCACAGCAGCCCACACAAGGCATGGCAACTTTGTTTGTGGCGGCGATGCGGGAATGGAAACGCAGCTTTTCATCGGGTGCCGCGTCAGCCTTCATGGGCCTGCAGGCTCGCATCGAGAAAGTGCTCGACGTTTCCATTGCGCGCGAAATCGAGCAGCTGGAATCGCAGCTTCTTGTGCTCGCCTCGGTGGCGTCCGCAGGTCCGTTCGTTGGTTTGTTTGGCACGGTCTGGGGCATCATGAGCGCGTTCCGCTCCATCGCCGCGTCCAAGAACACGTCGCTCGCCGTGGTCGCGCCCGGCATTGCAGAAGCGTTGTTTGCAACAGCCATCGGCCTGTTTGCCGCCATTCCCGCGCTGATTTTCTACAACATGCTGCAGGGTCGGGTGGCGCGTGCGCAGGCCCGCATGGAATCCTTTGCAGATGAGTTTTCATCGATCCTCTCGCGCCAGATCGATCATATGGCACATGAGCGTGACCGCGCGGCCTGAGCGAAAGTTCGGTTAGAGAAAGTTCGTCACATGGGTGCTTCACTCGCAGCTGCAGGCAAAAAGTCAGGCCGTCGTCGTCGTGGTGTGCCGCGTTACGGAGCCATGGCTGAAATCAACATGACGCCGTTTATCGACGTGATGTTGGTGCTGCTGATCATTTTCATGGTGGCGGCACCCTTGCTCGCGACCGGCGTGCCGATTGACCTGCCGCAGACCAAAGCCGCCGCGCTGAATATTGACCAGAAGCCGCTGGCTGTGGCGATTGATGACAAGGGGCAGATTTTTGTAGCGGACGAGCCCGTCGCCTTTGAAGATCTCGCTGCCAAATTGCAGGCTTTGGCAAAGGCTGGTTTTGATGAGCGCATTTATGTGCGCGGCGCCAAGGCCGTCAATTATGGCCGCGTGGCGGAAGTCATGTCGCTGATCACATCATCCGGTTTCAAGAAGGTCGCTCTGGTGACCGAGCCGGAACGCAAGTGAGCGCAGAATCGTGAAGCTCTCGCTGAATGAACCGGGAGTCATCGTTTCAGGTCTGGCGCATGTGGCGCTGCTGGCCGCGGCGCTGATTGGCTTTTCGCAGGCAAAACCGTTCGAAGAAGCGCAGGAATCAGTCCCGGTCGATATCATCACCGAGAACCAGGTCAACGAGATCACCAAGGGAACCAAGACCGCGCCAGCGGCGCAAAAGCCAGCCGTCCAGGCCACAAAACAGGCCGATATCCCCGAGCCAAAACCCCGCCCCCCGGAGGTTGAAGCCCAAAAAGATGTCCCCACGCCACCACCCTCGCTGAAGCGTGAGCCGGACCCCGGCCAGGATGAGACGCCAGCGGAAAAGCCTGTGCCGACGCCACCCCAGCGTGTTGCGGCCTTGCCGCCGCCAACACCCACCCCGCCTGTCCCCACGCCGCCTCTGCCCGAGCCAAGGCCCACGCCGCCGCAGGACGCGGAGGCCGTTGAACCGCCCAAGCCCCAGCCGCGCCCCAAGCCCGATGTGCCGACACCGCCCAAGCCCGACGTGAAGCCGGTGGATCCCAAACAGAAAGCGGATCTTGCGGCACAGATTGCCAAGGTGCTTGATGCCAAGCCGACGCCGACGCCCCCCAAGCCGCCCTCGCGCCCGAAGTCCGGGGAAGAGACGCCCGATTCAAAGCCGCGCATGAACAGCGCAGAAATCTCGAAGCTTTTGTCGAAAGAGCCGCCGGGACAGAAGGCGTCTTCTGCGCGCGATCTGAGCCAGACGGCCTCGCTGGGCGCGCCCAATGCCACGGCTGCGCGCATGTCACCGTCGCTCTGGGCGGGGCTCGATGGCCTGATGCTGGACCAGTACAAGCAGTGCTGGACGTATCTGGGATTATCGAGCGAGCATTATATTCCGCAAATCAAGGTGGAGTTTAAAGCCGATGGCGGCCTTGCTGCACAGCCAAGCCTGTTGAACCCGCCATCGGACCCGGCGCTGCGCTCGCTCGCAGAAAGCGCGATGCGGGCTGTGCGGCGCTGCGACCCTCTCAAGATCCCGGCGCAATACGCGCCTTACTTCCAACAGTGGAAAAGCCGCATTCTTCGGTTTGATCCTGCAGAACTGCAGGGTTGACCCTATGGAATTCACCTATTCACCTCTCCACCCAACGCGTTTTTACACCTTTGTCGCACTGGTATGGGACCCAAGGGTCTGCCCTGCCACGCTGTCACATGATGTCTTGAGGATCAGACCATGACGATGTTGATGACCCGCCGCCACAGCCTTGGGCTCGGCGCTTCGCTGGCTCTTGCTGGCACGAGCGATCTGGCGCGCGCGCAATCGACCTATCTTGATGTGCGCCCCGGCGGACAGTTCAAACCCGTCTCCATCGCGGTGACGAATTTTGCCGGCGATGCAGATCAAGGTGGACGCCTGTCTGGCATCATCTCCAACAACTTTCGTCGGTCGGTGTTTTTGCAGCCGCTCGATCCCGCCAGCTTTGTTGAGAAGGCGAGCAATCCGGACGCCGCGCCGAATTTCGAATCCTGGAAGATGATCAACGCGCAGTTTCTCGTCACGGGCCGCACCGGGCGTGGCGCAGACAGTCGCCTCAAGACAGAGTTTCGCTTGTGGGATGTGACAACCGGCCAGCAGGTGGCGGGTCAGCAATATGTCACGGACCCCAACAATTCACGCCGCGTGGCGCATATCATTTCGGATGCGATTTTCACACGCGTCACGGGTGAGAAGGGTTTCTTTGACACGCGGGTGGTGTTTGTCGATGAGTCGGGCCCCGCGCAGCGGCGCGCCAAGCGTCTCGCCATCATGGATCAGGATGGCGCAAACGTGCGCTATCTGACGCGCGGTGATGATCTTGTGGTCACGCCGCGGTTCTCGCCCTCGACGCAGGACGTGACCTACATGGCGTTCGGCGGCGGCGATCCAAAAGTCTATTTGCTCAACATTGAGAGCGGCCAGCGTGAAGTTGTGGGCAATTTTCCGGGCATGACCTTCAGTCCGCGCTTTGCGCCCGACGGTCAGCGCATCGCAATGTCGCTGTCGCAAGGCAGCGCGTCGAACCTGTTTGTGATGGATCTGCGCTCGCGCGCCACGACACGTCTGACCGACAGCGCCGCGATCGACACGTCGCCGTCCTATTCGCCCGATGGCAGCCAGATCGTGTTTGAATCCGATCGCGGCGGCACACAGCAGATCTATGTGATGAGTGCGAGTGGCGGTGGCGCAAAGCGCCTGTCATTTGGCGAAGGGCGTTACTCCACACCCGTGTGGTCCCCCAAGGGCGACTACATTGCTTTTACCCGCCAGCGCGCAGGCTCTTTTGGCATTGGCGTGATGAAGCCCGATGGCACCGGCGAGCGCGTGCTGACCGAAGGCTTTCACAACGAGGGCCCGACCTGGGCGCCGAACGGGCTTTACCTGATGTTCTTCCGCGATCCGGGCGGCGAGAGCGGCTCAAAGCTGTTCATGTGCGATGTCTTCGGCCGTGGCGAATTCCCCGTGCCGACACCGAGCTTTGGCTCCGACCCCGCCTGGAGCCCGCTGCTGAGCTGAGGGGGGTGGTGGACGCTAGGAGTTATCGGCCGTAGACAATGGCAGCTTGGCAGTGCGGTTCACGTGAGAAATGCTGGCAAAATCGAGGGCTCTATATTCTGAGTGCCATCGGTTCCCCCGAAATCCATGGCCTTTGCAGTGTCCCGTTAGCAACGGGACACTGCCGTTTGAACCAAATCACATCGCTGCGGTCGCCTCTGTCAGCGCCTTGCTATCTTTAGCCGGGGTTGCCGCAGGAAGTTTGTAGACTTGGGGCGCATGAATGTTGACGCTCCTCCAAATGATGTGGTCGCCATCATTCAGACGAAAATCGGCGAACGACAGTGGGCCTGCCACCGGACGATCTTTTCCATCGCTGCCGAGGACGTAATATTGCCAGACACTGAATGAATGACCATGCGTCGTGTTCGACAACTTATACACGCCGCTTGGGTACGATGTGCCAGTCCGGTCGCTTTTAAACGGCGTCGGGTGCTCGACCTGAAAGCTGTCAATCATGATCTTGCCGCTTTTATTTCGGGGCGCATGATAATGGAAGTGCTTGCTGTTGTTCGCTGTCTGGTTTGATGTATCAATCACGAGCTGATCGAGAACATCCTTTATTGTTGCCGTGTTACTTGCAACAGAAACGGGTTCTTTTAAAAACAAACCCACAATTTCAACGTGAACTGTAATACCCATAGTCGCACCCAACAATTTGGTGACTGGAAAATACCAGCATGACTAGGTTCGAACGTATAAGTGTAACTGTTGTGACAAACATTATTGATGCCATTAGCAAAGATGAACTTTTTAAAGAAGCCTTCCTTGTGCTGTAGGTCTTTAAACGACCTAAAGCCTTGATCAAAACGATATGAATTGAATATATATTTCAGACACGATTTCATAGACTTAACCATTCACAATAAACATCCGCGAGAAACGTGCCAATTGGATTGATGCGTCTTGGTTGCAGGGCGGTATGTTTATAGGACAGTGTGGTCGGGCGGCGC
>CAIZGQ010000386.1 GCA_903932565.1 uncultured Hyphomicrobiales bacterium | reverse complement strand
CTTGGCATTTGGTCTCCGATCGGGACTTCGCCGCCATAGGGGGAACGAAGGCCGAAAGAATTAACTATCGAATAAAAATTACCTTTTGTTCAAGGAGAAACCAATGACACGAGCACCAAGCCGATACAGCGCGCCAACCGCGCAATCTGTCGCCGAGGCGGCGTTCGAGAAGGCCACCACAAAGCCAGTCGATGGGCCGTCCGAAGCACGAAAGGTGGCGCTGCCGGGAGCCAAGGAACTCATTTCGCTTCGGCTCGACCAGGATGTCCTGGCGCATTTTCAGAACGACGGACCGGGATGGCAGGATCGGATCAATGAAGCTCTCCGAAAGGCTGCTGGCCTCGACGGATAGCGCCTAAGGCCAGCGCTAAATCGACCGATCGCATCACCATGTCCTCCACATGGTCGCGGCGGTGCTTGCCGTACTCACGAGCAGAAGATGTTAATCCCTTCGGCCGGAGATCACCCAACCAGCGCCGCATAATGGGGCTTGGCTGCCACCCGTGCTGATAGGAACTCATTGAGCTGCGCTTCGCTGGCTGCGTATTCGGCCTCAGTCAGCCGTCCGCAGAACAGCTCATATATCAGAAACAGCCTGTAAGTTCCGACAACGTCGGACTCGCAATAGGCAGCAACCTCCGCGATCCGGCCCTCGCGGATATATTCATCCACCTTGGACCCATCCATGCCTTCAGGCTTGCCGGGCAGGTTCATGACCTTGCACAGCCCATCGAGTGACATTTTCGAGCGGCCATCAGAGGACGAAAGCGCATCGCACAAATCGAGCGCGTCTTCCGTGTAGCGCTGGAAGTAACGACGTGCATTAAGCCCGCCCGCCTCAATCCGGTGAAGCATCGCGCGGTACCGCAACACCGGCAGGTCGAAGCTTTGCCCACTGAAACTGACGAGCTGAGGCCGCAAATCGCCAATCCGTCCAACAAAGGATCGGATCAGCTCTGCCTCGGACCGCTCACCGATGTGGGGCGCTCCGATGGACGTCACGCGCCATGATCCACCAGTGCGCTCGGCGACGACCGCGCCGATGCACGCAATCTTGTGCAATGGGTGCTTCGGGAACTTGTCGCCCAGTGCCTCGCGGACGGCTGCCTCATTGCCGGTCTCAATGCTATGCAGACGCGCGGCTGCTTCGAGGTCGGGCACTGTCTCCAGGTCCCAAGCAATCAGGTGGTCCATGTAAGCCTCCCCTGTTGCTGGCCAACGTCAGCGCCCTGGTCGTTTGACGTTGCAAGGTTAGACTGTGCGCCGGCCTTGGATCCAGCCGTCTTTGCGGCTGCAATTGTGCTCGCCAGCGCACGGAATACGTTTGCGTGCCTGTGGGGAGGGCCTCCCAGATCCAGAACTTTGCAGGGGAAAAGCGTTGCGCCGTTACGTTATGCCGTCACGAAAAATCTTGCCATCTCCCATTACCTGCTCGTTCGGCGTAACGACATGCACGTTTGCAACCCGAACGGTCTGGGATGTGATCATATGAATTTCGTTAGGTCTGCAAAAATTGAGACTTAAGATGCTGGAATCATTCTGATTGCGAATCTCGTGACCTATTTAAACTTCATTTTGATCCACTGTGACGGCAAATGGATTTATCAATGGTCTTATGGGTTTTCCCTTGCGACTGAAATCAGCTGATCTCGCCGCAGGTTTCACAGTCGATTTGGCGTGCACAACGTTGATGCGACGAATGGAAAATTGGAATGACCCTATCTGTTTGCCACGCTTCAGACCGATCACACTGGCAGTGCAGCCCAGGCTGCTCTGATTGAGATCATCAATCCCTGGTTCAAGCGAACTGCGCATGGCTGCCGACGGTGATTGGACGCGATTGCCAGTGACTGTAAGCAGATCCAGCTTTGATATCCGGATAGATGTGCGTAACTTATGCTTGCCAAGGGCAGCCGAAAATCTCATGCGCATCAGCAGTCCAGATTTCGTCTGATATTGCCCCAACTCGTCGACTAGGATCTCAATGTGATCCGTCGACCGTTCACATGCAGCAATCCAATCCTCTGAGAATACAGCGGACACGAAATGGCGATCTGACCAGTCAAACTGCGTGATCAAAATTAGATCTGCTGTGACGCGGTATGTGCGACCCATGAAGTCGAACTGCGCCCGCGTGAGCGCCTCAATAGCACGTTTCAAAGTGTCCGGCTTCATACCGGTGAGCGCCCACACGGCCTGTGTCGTGATCTGACATTCAGCAATCTCAGCCTTTCGATTGGCTTCTAAAACAAGCAAAAGCTTGAGTGCTGACACGGTATCGATTTCGATATTCATGCGCTCAGCAAGCGTGATTGGAACGCGGATTTTCTGCATGATTTTGGTGTCCGCCCAATAATACAAAGTTGGATTTTGCAACCATATGATTTTTATAGCGAAACTTTCATCAACTGAACCTATAAGCACGATTTGATCATTTTTACACGTTCCTTAGGCACACAGAAAATACTGAAATCAAACGATTTAAGGTCTCGGTCTGGACTGATTAGCAGGTTAGTATATTATAGTTATCTTAATCTTATATATGTTTAGATATCCAAACGCGCTGGCGCGCGAGGTGGGGTCGCTCTAGATGCGCTGCCGCGCATTATCGGGTTTTCTAAATCCCCGAGTTTTCAGACTCATCTCAGGATTGATTTGCCGGCCTGAGCGCGGGGCGCTCAGGAAGCTACGCCTGAGCTTTTCCTTGGCTTTCCAATTCGGTTTTCCACGTTAATTATGGCTATGCTGACAAGTGGGTGATGATCGACGTGGAGAGATATCCTGATAATCGTCAGGGATTGACCGTGGGTGAGATTTTATCAGCAATACTATGTTGGGATTATCGCGATAATTTAATGCCACTCAGCGACCATCCTGGGCTGTTGATGGGATTTAGATGAACAAGCGTTCATGTTGATGGTTATCCAATAGGTATAGTTTGAAGCCGTTATCTTCACAGATTCAGGCTCTTGATACGTGCAGTGAATGGCAACGGTGTCCCTCCAATTTACGGGACAACATTATCCCATTCAGTAGGGGCAGACCAATTAATTACGCTCGAAGCTTTGTGAACTATTTTTCTACCTTACTCTATCTCCCCCTCTCTCCTTCCTCTCCCTTCCCCAGCCCTGCGGGGAGGCCGAGTACTTCGCCCGCCTGACCCCGACCCACCTCCACAACGACTCCTCCAACAATGACTCACCCATCGCCTCGGCCCAGGCCGGCTTGCCCCTCGGCCCTCCCGCCGGCCTCCCCCGCTTTGGCGCCAAGGACGAGGGCGCGGAGGCCCCCTTCCGAGGGGACCACCCGTTCTTCCCGGTCAAGTCGTGGGTGAGGCCGAGCCCTGGCGGGG